>JAAUTT010000447.1 GCA_012031335.1 Bacteroidales bacterium
GCCCCCAATTTTTTTATAACCCTCCGAAAATTTAAGATCAAATATGTTCTCTTTAATACTCAACTAAGGTTCGACCTTAATATTGTACAAAGAATTAATCTGATAAATATGAAAAAAGCATTCGTTCTGTTCCTGTTTATTTTTAGTATTCTACAGTTATACGGACAAGAAGTAGCCATTAACTCAGGCAATAGATCAGGAGGCAGCAGTAATTTGACAACCCCTGAAGGAGTATTGCCAGTAATTGAAATCCATGTCGATTGGTTAAAAACCGACGAAGTGAAGAATATACACGATGATGAAATTGAATATCATGATTTTGGTGTTCTTGTAGCCAAGAAAATGCACCTCCTCGATAAGACTTACACCTATCAGGTGGCTATTTCACCTGGCAACCCTTCTAAAAAAACTATGATCCGCAAGCCGGTAATTTATCATTCGGTAATAGAGGTTGAAAAATATCTCAAAAAGCTGGTTCGTAAACACGACTTATCTGTTGCACAGGCAACTCAACTCTATAACCAGGTGCTCGATATAGCCCTTAATACGTATTCGGTTAAAACCGATCAATTGGAACAAGCAGTTTTAGATTTGAAAACAACCGAAGAATTACTCTCCTTATACACCAAATCCGTTCGGATTATTAATTAGCCATTTTCTTTCAGTTTCGGAATTAAGCAAGCCCACTCTCCTTGGGCTTGTTTTTTGATTTAGAAAGTCAGCAATATCAAAATTTCAGAAAATAGATTATGGTTTGCGCGCAATTAGCAGGGCATGAACAAATTTTTCCCTGATTGTGTGGATATCTCTTTCCGCAATATTTTCGTCCAGCCAGGAATGGTATTGCGGGAGATTTTCCTCAAGCCAAAACTGTTTTTCCTTAAATCCTTGCTGGTTTGATGAGCTATTGCTGCTTTTATTTTCAATGGCCACATAAATATCCCCATCAGTTGGCACATGCTCTATGATGCGCATATTAAGAGCCATGACATATTCTTCTATTTCGGCTGGTGAGTGGAAATTAAAGAAGGTTGCAAATTTGTCGTTTTCGTATCCCGCGTATTTGTTTATATAAGCAATCACCAGATACCCGCCTGGCTTTAAAACCCTGATGTTTTCCCGGAGACAACCTGAAATATTTTGTTTTTCAATGTGATAAACAGCTCCCATGTTTAGTACAACATCGAATTCCTCAGAAGGATAGTGCTTCAGGTCACAAGCATCACCCACCATGGCTGTAATATTGAAATTGGTTTTATCAAAACGTTGTTCTATGGTTTTTATGTGGTGAGGCACTATGTCCATTGCTTCTACCGTGCACCCTTTCCCTGCGTAGTAAAGGGAGTAAATGCCAGTTCCGGCAGTTGCATCCAGAATATGAAACCGGGGTTTGATAATGCCATCTAAATAGTAGGTAGTTACTACAAATTCCGTTATATGCCTTGTTGTTAAACGGGTGTCTTCGTCGTAGCCGTTATAAAACTCCAGAATTTTTTCCATTCCTAATTATGTTTTATTGCATATAATATCGTATCATATTCGAAACGGACTTTTCCCTGGTATTGAAACTTCCCGAACAGATCCTGCAAGCTACCAAAAAGAAAACTGTACTGATCGTGTTCGGGCTTAAGACAATAAGAGCACGATTTTAAGCGTCCCTCGAGGCCATTATAATCCATCTCCTGGTAATTGTCGAATTTTTTCCGCTCAACTTTTTTGCCCGGGAATATCTCCATTATTTTTTCGAAAGAGTATTTCTTATGGTCTGTGGCAGTATAATCAGGGCAATATTGCCTGAGCAAGGTATCGTATCCATCCATAAAAGCATTGCAAAGCGTTTTCCGCTCGTTCCAAACAAGGGCAATTAGTCCCGAGGGTTTGAGGATGCGGTAAAACTCCGGCACCGCAATACGGGTATTGAACCAATGAAAAGCCTGGGCAGCAGTAATATAGTCGACGTGTTTGTCGGGTAGTTCGGTTTGCTCCGCCTGGCCATCGACAGGTTTAAAGTTTGGATAAGATGCTAAAACACTCTCACAGTATTTTCTCATCTGCTCATTAGGCTCAACTCCATATGTTGTGTAGCCAGCTTTTACAAAATGTTTTGTGAATATGCCTGTTCCGGAACCGATATCGGCCACCACATCGCCCCTTTTTAGTCCAAAGTTTTCCTCGAGGCACAGAAGCACCTGGGCAGGATAATCGGGCCGGTATTTCACATAATTTTCAACCACGTCAGCAAAACGGGTAGTGGGATTGAACGTTTGAATGGGTTCCATTGTCGTTAAATTAATTGAAATGATTAAGAAATGCCTTTTGCAAACAGCGTGTTGAGTTGAAAGAATTTCCCTGTTTAAAACCGAATTTTAATAAACAGATGTTATACCTGCATTTAAATTTTGTTAAGAATTGGTATAAAATGGAGGAAGAATCTTATTCATTGTAAGCCTCATTTCTACCAGAACAAACTTTTAATTATTTATAGCCAGCCTAAACCTATCTTTTTTTTTTGATATTTGACTGGCTATATTATATTTTATGTATCCAATTAATATTTAGTTAGTTATTTAAAGAATATACAATTTTGGAATTCGATTCCAAATTGTATATTTGTATTATGATTCAAAGAGATGCAGAAGCAGAATTGAGAAAACTTGCCGGCATGTTTAAAGCCATTGCTGTTGTTGGCCCAAGGCAATCGGGCAAAACGACATTGGTTAAATATGTCTTTGCTGAAAAAACCTATGTTAGCCTTGAAAATCCGGATACGCGTAGTTTTGCGTTGCAAGACCCCAGGGGGTTTTTAGCTCAATTTCCAAAAGGAGCCATTTTAGATGAAGCTCAACGAACACCCGAACTTTTCTCGTATCTTCAAGAAATATTGGATAATCTTTCGGGAACAGGACACTTTATCATCACAGGCTCAAATAATTTTCTGTTGCAGGAATCGATCTCGCAAAGCCTGGCTGGACGTGTTGCTTATTTATACCTATTGCCTTTTTCGCATAAGGAACTGTCGGGTTTGGAAAATTTAGAGGTATTCTCTTATATATTCAAAGGCTCTTATCCTCCTATTTATAGTCAGCCAGTTGAAGCTGGGGAATGGTACCGGAATTATATCAGCACATATATTGAAAGAGACGTAAGGCAATTAAAAAATATTTCGAACCTAAATCTTTTTGAGCGATTTGTAAAACTTTGTGCAGGCCGAATTGGCAACTTATTAAATATTAACAGCCTGGCAATGGAAGCAGGAATTGATAATAAGACAGCACTTTCGTGGATAGCATATTAGAAAGTAGTTTCATCCTTTTTAGGTTGCAGCCTCATTACAAAAGTTTTAACAAACGTCTTGTTAAGATGCCTAAAATTTATTTCTACGATACAGGTCTGGTTTGTTCTTTGTTGGGAATTCAGAACAGTGAGCAATTAGTTTGGCATCCTTACATCGGTAACCTGTTTGAAAATATGATGATAAGCGAAATTGTAAAATATAGGTTTAACAGGGGACAAAAGCCTGATATTTATTTCTGGAGAGACAATTACGGACATGAAGTAGATATTGTTTTGGAGAAGGGGCAGGAATTACTTCCCATAGAAATAAAATCGGGTAAAACTATAAACCCGGATATGCTAAAAGGATTGGAATATTGGCTGAAATTAAGCGACTGTAAGAAAGGATATCTACTTTATTCAGGAGACGAAAGCAGGTTAAGCAACAAAATTGAAATCGTTCCCTGGGATAAACAAGAAAAGCTATATGCCACCTTTTAAATGGGAATTATTATGCAGGCAGGAACTTTACATCCATCATAAACCCAAAGCTCTAAATTTCATGCGTGCCAACAGGGTCGGGATTTCACCAAGAAAATTGTTCTGTGCAAATCTTTGAAAACACTAATAAAAAAAGCCTTATACCCAGCCAAAACTAATAACAGTGTCGAACTAGAACAACTTTTTGTTGATTTATAGCCAGCCAAAATACAAAATGCTTTCCTGGCATTTGACAATATTGAAAATGGCTTTGGAAAAGAATCCCGCTGTGGAAGTTTGGGATGCTGTATTGACAGGCAATCAGCTTTCAAACACAAAACTCATCAGCCTTTCCGCATGTTCCTGCATCTCGGATGCGGTTTTTTTGGTCTGTGCCAATTTCCCGACTTTAGCTTTTTTGTCTTCCAAAGCAGATATAAGTTGATCTATACCTTTGCCTGATGGTGCATGGTTGCGGTATTTGTCGGGAACTTCAATTCCTGCTTTACCGAGAACATCGTTAGAAACATAGATGGGGCAACCCATTAAGACGGCAATGTTAATTGCATCACTGGGTCGGGCATCGTAATCCTGCACTCCGTCAGGTGTGTTTACCTTTAATACAGCGCAGAAAACGCCTTTTTCAATAGCCGTGATGTATGCTCCTTCAGGTTTTAAATTGTTAGTTTGAAGAATATTTGCCAAAAGGCTAAACGTAATCGGGCGTGGCATTTCCAGTTTTTTCAAGCCTGCCACTAATGGTAAAGCCAAATCTTCGCCGATTACCACTGGCAACACCTTTTGGGATTCTATGTTGAATAATGCCAGAACCCAAGCCTTTTCTTGAGTTTGCGAAGGCAATAAATCAATAATTTTAACTTCTTTCATGACTTTTTTAGTTTTGTAATGCGATTGGTAATTCTTTATTTCAGGGAAATCTTCCAGAATCTTTTTCAGCTCTTTTCTTGCACGGTGCAGCCTTACTTTTGCCAAAGAAGGTGAAATGGAAAATTCGGAACACAGTTCACGAATACTTTTTCCATCAAAGTAAAAATTGCGAAGAAGGATGCTGTATTCAGGACTTACTGAAGTTAAGGCAACTTCTACAATTTCAATTATCTGTTTTTCGGCGTTAGATTCGATATCATTATGGCTTTCATAATATTGCTTCAGCGATTCGTATTGCCGTTAGCAGCTCTTAAATAGTTATGGC
>JAAUTT010000448.1 GCA_012031335.1 Bacteroidales bacterium
AAAAGGCTGTTCGATCAACTTTACCTTTTTATTATAAACTGTATTATCGAATGAACAATAATTCACGGTATTTAGGCAATGTCCACATTTCGTTATCTACAATTAGTTCAAGTTTGTCAATATGATAGCGGATATCCGACAGATAGGGGAATACAGTGGTGGCATAAGCTACTGCTCTTTCACGGGCATCTTCAATTTTATTTGCTACTTTGCGGGCATCAACCATCGCTTTAACCTTAGCTTTTACTATCGAAATATGGTTCGAAACTTCCTTAATCAACTCAAGGCGTGCACTAGCCAGGTCCTTAAACTCAGCAGCCGAGAATAACTCTTTAAGTCCCTGTACATTTTTCACCAGAGAAGATTGAAATTCAATAGCCACCGGAACAATATGATTCATTGCAAGGTCTCCTAATACGCGGGCTTCAATCTGAATTTTCTTTGTATAAGTTTCCAAATAAATCTCAGTACGTGCATGTAACTCTTTATCAGTAAGAACGCCGGTACTCTTGAATAATTTAACTGATTTGTCAGATAAATATGCATCGTAAATCAGAGGAACGATAGCTTCATCATTAAGGCCTCTTTTCTTGGCTTCAGCTTTCCATTCGTCGCTATAATTATTACCATCAAAACGAACCTTCTTCGATTCTTTGATATATTTACGAAGCACCTGGAAAATAGCTTCATCTTTCTTGGCACCTTTGTCAATAATAGCATCAACATCCTTCTTGAACATAATTAGCTGTTCGGCCATTGCAGAATTAAGTACAATCATACCTGCAGCACAGTTGGCTGAAGACCCAACAGCACGGAACTCAAAACGGTTTCCTGTAAAAGCAAAAGGTGAAGTACGGTTACGATCGGTGTTATCAAGGAGAATTTCAGGAATGCGTCCGATATCAAGCTTAAGTTCGGTTTTTTCATCAGGAGTCATTTTATTTTCCGAAACTTTTTCTTCAAGCTGGTCGAGCATTTTAGTAATCTGAGTACCTAAGAATGCTGAGATAATAGCAGGAGGCGCTTCGTTGGCACCTAAACGGTGTGCATTACCTGCATGGGCAATACTTGCTTTGAGAATATCGGCATGACGGTTAACGGCCATGAGAGTATTCACAACAAAAGTCAGGAACTGGAGGTTACCTTTTGGATTTTTACCTGGAGACAAAAGGTTTACACCAGTGTCTGTGGCCATTGACCAGTTGTTATGTTTACCTGAACCATTTATTCCGGCAAAGGGTTTTTCGTGTAATAAACAAACGAAATTATGACGACGGGCAATATTTTGCATCAATGTCATTACTAAACAGTTGTGGTCAACCGCCAGGTTACATTCTTCAAATACCGGGGCTAATTCGTACTGATTAGGAGCAACCTCATTGTGACGAGTATGAACAGGAATACCAAGTTTCCATGATTCATGTTCGAGTTCACGCATAAAAGCCTGAACACGGGGAGGAATAGCGCCAAAATATTGATCTTCTAACTGTTGATTTTTGGCAGAATCGTGTCCCATAAGAGTTCTTTCGGTAAGTGCCAAATCCGGACGAGCACGATATAATGCTTCATCAATAAGGAAGTATTCCTGTTCCCAACCAAGTGTAGCTACAACTTTAGTCACATCTTTATCAAAAACTGGCAAACTTCAACGGCAGCTTTATCAAGAGCACTTAAAGCTTTTAACAGAGGAGCTTTGTAGTCAAGAGTTTCGCCTGTATAAGAAATAAATATGGTTGGTATACAAAGTGTGTCTTCGAGCAAAAAAGCAGGTGAAGAAGGATCCCAGGCAGTATACCCGCGAGCTTCAAATGTTGAACGGATACCGCCACTTGGAAAGCTGGATGCATCAGGTTCTTGCTGAACAAGCAATTTACCGGAAAAATTCTCAACTACTCCTCCATTCTCGGAAGGTTCGATAAAAGCATCATGCTTTTCGGCTGTACCACCTGTTAATGGCTGAAACCAGTGAGTATAGTGAGTTGCGCCCATTTCCATTGCCCATGCTTTCATTCCTGCAGCAACCTGATCGGCTACTTTACGCTCAATCCGGGTACCTTTATCAATTGCACCAATAACTGCCTGATAAGCCTCTTTTGATAAACATTTCTGCATTTTGGTACGGTCGAACACTAATTGACCGAAAAATTCGGAAGCTTTTTGTTTTGAAGGAGTAATTTCCCTCGGAATCCTAGAGAAAACCTGCTCTAATGCTTTAAAACGTAATGTTGCCATGTTGAATATTTTAAAATGTTAAATAGTTACATCCGCCAACAAAAATATATTATTTTTTTCTATTTACGTTAAAACGTTTTTTAAGGGGTTTTTTATTATTTTTTTATCTTTTTTTTATTTTCACAAGGCTATTTTCGCATATTTTTTGAGAAAAAAGTAATTTAAACCACAAAGGTTAAGAAATTATCAAACCTATGATTCCTTTTAAATTTAAAGCAGAAAAATGAATTACATAACAAATTGGAATGAAACAGGGCAAATGAAAAAGAAAGTGGTGTAACCGATCATAGAAATCATATAATTTTCGGAAGAATTAATGCATATGAATCAGGTATCAACTCTCTCAATAGGTGGAGCGGATACCTAAAGCCAGGTATTCTATAGAAAAAACACCGAAATTAAAACAAAGCCAATTAATCAGGCTTTTGCGAAATTCCTGTAAAAATGCGGAATGGTTTCGATTCCTTTTAAAAACAATTCCAATGAAAAGTTCTCGTTAGGAGAATGAATGGCATCCGATTCGAGTCCAAAGCCCATTAAAATGGTTTTAACTCCCAGTACTTCCTCAAAATCGGCAATAACGGGTATGCTTCCTCCACTCCGGAATGGAACCGGGTTTACACCAAAAGTTGTTTTCATGGCTTCTTCGGCAGCTCTGTAAGCTTTTGTATCCACAGGAGACACATATGGCCGACCTCCATGGAGATTAGTAACCTTAACAGTAACACCTGCCGGAGCCGATTTGATAAAATGATCTTCAAAGAGTTTTGCTATTTTATCGGGGGATTGATTTGGAACCAAACGCATGGATATTTTAGCATAAGCCTTGGCTGGTAATACCGTTTTAGCGCCTTCACCTGTATAGCCTCCCCATATACCACAAACATCAAGTGCCGGTCGAATTCCAGTCCTCTCTATAGTGGTATACCCTTCCTCGCCCGAAACATCGTTTATAGCCAAACTACTTTTATATTTTTCGAGATTGAAAGGTGCTTTTGCCATTTCTTTCCGTTCTTCTGTACTTATTTTAATTACATCGTCGTAAAATCCGGGAATATTAATTTCCTTTTTATCATTTTTTAATGAAGATATCATATCTGCAAGCATCTGAACAGGATTGGCAACCGCACCGCCAAACAGTCCGGAATGAAGATCACGGTTAGGACCGGTAACTTCCACTTCAAGGTATGCCAGTCCACGTAAACCTACAGTAATGGAAGGAATATCCTTCCCAATCATGGTTGTATCTGAAACAAGAATTACATCGCATTTAAGCATTTCCTGGTGTTCAGTACAAAACTTTTTAAGATTGGGAGATCCAATCTCCTCTTCGCCTTCGATAAGGAATTTGACATTACAGGGAAGTGTATCTGTACGCATCATTAATTCAAAAGCCTTAAGATGCATATAAAGCTGGCCTTTATTATCATCAGCACCTCGTGCATAAATTTTCCCGTCACGTATTTCCGGCGAAAATGGATGGGAATTCCAAAGATTTACCGGATCTACAGGTTGCACATCGTAATGACCATAAACCATAACCGTAGGTAAATCCGTATTAATAATCTTTTGTCCAAAAATTACAGGCTGGCCGCTTGTTGGCATTATATCTGCATGATCAGCACCGGCATCAATAAGCGCCTTTTTGATAAATTCTGCAGCTTTGTACATATCAAGCTTATGTTCACTTGTTGCACTGATAGAAGGAATCCGAAGTAATTCGAACAATTCTTCCAAAAACCGTTTACTGTTACTTTCAATGTAATTCCTGATCATATTTCAATAAGTTATTTCTGTTGTTTAAATTTCAAATACTCACGAGCTGCCAGTTCTAACTCCAGATACCATTCGTTACCGAATTTTCGGGTTAATGCTTCCTTCAGGAAAACAAACAAAGGTACTCCATGTTTACTTCCATGCTTTAAAGCAGGTTTGCAAATATCCCAGGTATGATAGTTAACTGCTACAAAATTAGAATAACTGGTAAGTCTGACCGGATAAAGGTGACAGGATACCGGCTTTCTGAATGAGATTTTTCCGTCGAGGTAAGCTTTTTCTATTCCACAGGTGGCAATTCCCTTCTCAAAAATTACGAAAACACATTCTTTATTGTCAACAAGTGTAGTTACCTTGTCTCCATCGCTGTCTGTTATCCATTTCCCGTTCTTTTCAATCACTTCGATACTTATTTCACGTAAATATGGCTTTACTTCTGAAAAAGCATTTTCGAGCATTTCTATTTCTTCCTCTTCGAGTGGAGCTCCGGAATCTCCGTGCACACAGCATGCTCCTTTGCATTTTGCGAGATTGCATACAAATTGTTTTCAATTAAATCCAAACTCACAAGGCTATTTCCAACCTGTAACATCTCTTAAAATTTAATTTACAAATATAAATGGTTAAAATTACCTTTTGCTCAAAAATTAAAATAATGACAGCAGGCATGAATTTTGATCGTTGCCCAACAATTAACTCTCCAACTTATGCTTAAATATAAACTAACCGCCATTTCATTTTTTTTTACACAAATGCTGTTATCTCAGGTAAATGTGAAAGGAATTTTGTTAAAAAGTGTTGATAATTTTAAAAAAGGAGATACCGTTGTGGTAAATGCCTGCCATAGTAACAATAATTATGTGGTGAAAACTGATAGTTATGACCGGATAATTCCTCTTAACAAAATAAAAATAATAACTCAGCTTAATTATTGGGATGAATTATGGTTTAAG
>JAAUTT010000449.1 GCA_012031335.1 Bacteroidales bacterium
GCATACCCAGCATGCCAATATTTAAAGGGTGATCGGTAGGAATAGCAGACAATCCCAGCAGGGTCCAAGCAAAAGGAATTCCAGCTTTCTCAAGAAATGTTGTCACTTCTTTTTCGGCTCCTCCAAGGATAACGCCTTGGCCTATTAAAGCTAAAGGACGCTCGGATTTATTGATAAGGTTGGCTGCTTCTTCAATTTTTTCGGGATCGAATTTAGGAACCGGAACATAAGAGCGTATTCCTTCACATTTTTTGTAATTAAACTCTACCTCGGCAAATTGTGCATCTTTGGTGATGTCAATTAATACGGGACCTGGACGACCTGTACGGGCAATGTAAAATGCTTTTGCAATGGCATCGGCTATATCGGCTGCTTTGGTTACCTGATAATTCCATTTGGTAACAGGCATGGTGATGCCAATAACATCGGTTTCCTGAAAAGCATCTGTACCAAGGAGTAACGATCCTACCTGACCAGTAATGCAAACCAAGGGGGTGGAGTCGAGCATTGCATCGGCAATCCCGGTGATTAAATTCGTAGCACCCGGTCCGGATGTTGCCATACAAACTCCCACTTTCCCGGTGGTACGGGCGTAACCCTGAGCTGCATGGGCAGCACCCTGTTCGTGACGGGTAAGAATGTGTCTGATACTTTTCTGATGATCGTAGAGTGAATCGTAAATAGGCATAATGTTACCACCAGGGTAACCAAACATTACTTCAACACCTTCTTCGATGAGTGCCAGCAAAACGGCTTCCGATCCTTTAACTTTTTTCATACTTTCTATTTTTGGAGCTTTTTGTTCTTTTTTTATAGCAGTTGATTCCATAAGTTTTGTTTTTCAAGTTTTTAATCTATTAACCTTACGGCTCCTTTATCGGAGGAGCTTACCATACTGGCATAGGCTTTCAGTGCTTTTGATACCTGCCGGTTTCTTCCAGTAGGTTTATATGCATCTATACCTTTATTTTCTTCGGCTTTTTTACGAAGTTGTAATTCCTGATCATCGATTTTAAGTTGGATACTTCTCGATGGAATATCAATTTCGATGATGTCTCCTTCCCTGATAAGAGCAATTTCACCGCCAGCTGCAGCTTCGGGCGAAACGTGACCTATCGATAATCCTGAAGTTCCTCCTGAAAAGCGTCCATCGGTTATGAGGGCACAAAGCTCACCCAGTTTTTTTGATTTTATATAGGATGTAGGATAAAGCATTTCCTGCATTCCGGGTCCACCTTTGGGGCCTTCGTAACGGATAACCACAACATCACCAGCCTTTACACGGCCATTCAGTATGCCGTCGCAGGCATCATCCTGCGATTCAAAAACTTTCGCCGTACCTGAGAAATGAAAAATTTTCTCACTCACACCGGCGGTTTTGACGATGCAGCCGTTCCTGGCAATATTGCCATACAGAACAGCGAGCCCTCCATCCTTAAAATAACAATTTGATTCGTTACGGATACAACCTTCAGCGCGGTCGGTATCCAGTTCTTTGAATTTTGCTTCCTGTGAACCCATTACAAGGTTGCGGCCACCACCCGGTGCACTTTGATATATTTCAAAAGCATCGGGTATTGCGGTGCTTAAAGTCAGGTCGTATTTTTGAATAGCTTGAGCCAAAGACAAACCATCGGCGCGGTTAACCGATGTATCAATCAGTTTTGCGCGGTCGAGTTCACCCATTATGCCGAGAATCCCTCCGGCACGGTTTACGTCTTCTATATGGTAATGTGAGTTTGGAGCCACTTTACATAAAACAGGTGTTTTACGGGAAAGTTTATCTATGTCGCTCATGGTGAAATCAACCTCTGCCTCATGAGCTATGGCTAAAAGATGAAGAACAGTATTTGTGGAACCTCCCATGGCAATATCAAGTGTCATGGAATTCATAAATGACTGCTTTGTGGCGATGGATCGGGGAAGTACTGATTCGTTTCCCTTTTCGTAATATTCATAAGCCATTTCGATAATGCGATGGGCGGCTTTCTCGAAAAGACGTGTTCTGTTCTTATGTGTGGCTACAATAGTTCCGTTGCCGGGAAGAGCGAGGCCAATGGCTTCGTTGAGGCAGTTCATGGAATTAGCCGTAAACATTCCCGAACACGATCCACAGGTTGGACAGGCTAGTTTTTCAACCAAGCTGAGTTTCTCCTCATCTACACTATCATCTGCTGCCATAACCATGGCATCGATCAGGTCGTATTTTTTGCCGTTAACAACACCGGCTTCCATTGGCCCTCCCGATACAAATATTGCCGGAATATTGAGGCGCATAGCAGCCATTAACATACCGGGTGTAATTTTATCGCAGTTGCTGATACATATCATGGCATCTACCTGATGGGCATTGCACATATATTCAACGCTATCGGCAATAATATCGCGCGATGGTAATGAATATAACATACCCGAATGTCCCATGGCAATGCCGTCGTCTACAGCAATAGTATTGAATTCGGCAGCAAAACAGCCTTTCGACTCAATAATACCTTTTATATACTGACCAATTCCGTGAAGGTGAGCATGGCCAGGTACAAATTGTGTAAACGAATTTACAATGGCAATAAGTGGTTTGCCAAACTGTTCCTCTTTCATTCCGTTGGCACGCCAAAGACTGCGGGCGCCTGCCATTTTGCGTCCCTGGGTAGTTGTTGAACTTCTTAGTGAAATCATTATGCCTTTTTATATTATGTTACACCACTTTTTTAAAAGAAAAAAGCCTTTCCCGTCGATGTGAGAAAGGCTTTTGCCTGTTTCGTATAAATTATACCATTCTCACATCAGGAATTTTCTGACGAGCACCACAATAATGCTAATGACATGAGAATGAAACTTCATATTTCAAAATTTTTGTAGGGCAAATATAGAGATTAAATCAATAAATCAAAATTTTTTATGTTATAAAATAGTGATTTAAATCAGGCGTATTGTTAAGTAGTTGAATTTATGTGGTTTTTCGTACTGACTTTACGTTGAGAAAATCTCATCCCGAAAGCAAGGTCGGCTATAAATGTTTAGTAAAAGTAATTCCCAAAAGAAAAGAATAAAAATGAAGAAATCCTTTGTTATTGTGAAATGAAAATATTTACCTTTGCACACGCCAGAAAAAAAAGACTCCGTAGCTCAGCTGGTAGAGCAATTGACTCTTAATCAATGGGTCGACGGTTCGAATCCGTCCGGGGTCACAATTAAAATACTTAAAACCGTGTAAATCAAATGATGCACGGTTTTTTATTTTATATGTCTTTAAATCATTACACAGGTGTTATCGGAAAGAGGTTCTTAAATTTTATTACTTTTCGAATTCATTTTTATAAAATTACAGTCAATTCATTTGATCATAATTATTAGCGAATTATTCATTATTTTTATCGCTGTTCAATCAATTTTAAACTAACCATTTTTATGAAAAACTTATACTTATTATCTGCAATTACTGTATTTATTTGTGGAAGTATTGTAGGATGTAAAAATCAAACTAACCACGCCGATGGCAATTCAGCAAACACAAGTTTAACTGTTGACAGTTTTTTAGCATCACCCGATACATGGGCAGGTAAAGAAATTGTAATTTCCGGAACTGTTTCGCATGTTTGCAAGCACAGCGGTAAAAAACTTTTCTTATTTAGTGCTAACCCCGAAAAAACAGTAAAGGTTAATGCTGCAGGAGTTATGCTACTTTCGATATTAAATATGAAGGATCGGATATCGAAATTACGGGTCTAGTTGTTGAAGATGAAAAAATTGATGCAAATTATCTGAATGAATGGGAGGCCGAAATTAAGGAAAGTGTTGGAGATATAGATCAAAAAGTTTGTAACGCCGAAGGTAGCGCCAT
Organism: Bacteroidales bacterium; assembly: GCA_012031335.1. Next base: position 3,842 of record JAAUTT010000449.1, read on the forward strand.
TGCAGGACAAAATAGCTCCGATAGTGCCTCAGCTGATAAAGTTGAAGATCCTTATGCTAAAGTAAAAGCATTTCGGAAAAAACTTGAAGCGAGCGGTAAAACCTATATTTCGGTATACGCAATAAATATTGTAAGTTTAAAAGAATTGAAAAAATCTATTTAGCACAATAACCCTGCAACATAAATATGTCTTCCAACAGCCTGAGGTTTTTTCGCAAATGGAACCGGATACTGCACAGGGATTTCGGATATTTCTTTTTTGGACTTACGATTATTTACAGTCTTTCGGGTATTGCCCTTAATCACAAACGAGACTGGAATCCAAATTATAACATTAGCTATAAAGAAATTAATTTAGGTGAACCCATTACCCGCTCAGCTGTAACAAATGACTGGGTAATGGCTGTGCTGAAAGATTATAGTGAGGAAGATCATTATAAAAAACACTATTTTCCTGATAAAAATTCGGTGAAGATATTTATTGATAATGGTTCAGTTTCTATTAATCTCGATTCGGGATCGGGATATATTGAAAAGATATCCAAAAGACCTCTGTTTTTTGAGATAAATTTTCTGCATTATAATCCGGGTAGGTGGTGGTTGTGGTTTTCAGATGCTTTTTGTGTAGCCTTAATTCTCATTGCTGTAAGTGGGTTGTTTATTATTGCCAAAAGCAAAAATAGCCTGAGTCGGCGAGGTATTTGGTTTGTAATTGCGGGCCTTATTATCCCTATACTCGCATTGATTTTTTAAAATAAATTTTTCAATCAATCATCAGGTTTAATTCACCTCATCATATAATAAATCCAATTTATTTTAGTCTGTCATAATTATAACATTTATATATTAGGACAACTTTGACAGGTTTGGATAAGGGTGAAAGAGGAATAATTTATGCCACGAATGCACAAATGAAAATGAAAGAAAGGATAATAAAGTAAGAGAATTAGTCACGAACTGACTGCAAGCAGTCAGCCCACGAATAATTTTATTCATGCATTCGTGGCTATTTATAAAATTTTTGGTTTGATTATTTTTTAATGTGTCAAAGTAGAATTAGATAGTTAAATAAATAATTAAAATTTCTTCGACGTCTTGAGGCGATTGAATAGCCAT
>JAAUTT010000450.1 GCA_012031335.1 Bacteroidales bacterium
TTGCAGAAAGGATGTATCGTTCCTGTAATTTACCTTACCGGTGATTTCAACCGAATGAGACGGGACTTTTCGAGCCAGCCGGGCAGGAAAATATTTTCTTCCCAAAACAGCTTTTGAGCTCCCGGCCGGGAATGCAGTTTAAAGTGGTTTCCCTTTTGAGCATAGGTTAAACGCAGTTGAGTGCTGTCGGACAAAACGGCCTCCCAGAATGTGGTGTTTTGTTTTGAAGGCTGAGCATTCAGAAGTGCAATGACAGTGAAGACAAAAATCAAAGTGAGAATTCCTTTAGACATAATACAATATTTAAGGGTGATAAAACAGAGTTTTTAATGATTCCTCAAAAGTAGGCAGGTGAAGAGCGATTTTAAAATTGATTTCCAAGCTGAGATGTTGTCGTTTCTGAAAGTTCCAAAAGGAAAGGTTTGGAGAAATACTTTAACTTTGAATATTTGGGCAAAACAATTACCTTGCCCCTAACTTTGTTCCAGATTATTGATCCTTGCAAATCTTTTTCCCTGCTTTTATGAATTTTGCAACAAATGATGCTCAAACCACTTTGATTTCGCTTCTGAAAGACCGGATTCCACCACAACAATCGCTTGTTGATGTAATATCCGATCTCCTCAATATTAGTCAGGATGCAGCATACCGGCGCCTCCGGGGAGAAAAGCGGTTCGATATCGACGAACTAAATGTGCTTTGCAAAACTTTTAACATTTCGCTCGATTCAATTTTTGCAGTTAAGTCTCAGGGAACAATTTTCAACTATACAACGCTTGACATACGCGATCAAGGCAAATATTTGGAATACATGCAAAGGCTTTCCAAATCTGTCGAAATGGTAAAACAAGGAAAAGAAAAAGAGATCATCTTTTCAGCGACTGATGTACCTGTTTTCCATTTCATGCCATTTAAGGAGCTTACTATTTTCAAACTCTTTGCATGGAACAATACCGCTTATAACCATAAAGAAAAGTTCGAGACCTTTCTCAACAATATCGATCAATTGAATTTCTTTCCCTGTTACGACACGATATTTTCGGATTATACAGCTATTCCTTCAACTGAAATCTGGACAATCAACACCATCGATCCGATTATAAGATTATTGGATTTCTATTACGATATTGGTTCTTTTGAAAAGGAAGATACTTTTAAGCTTTTGTGCACCCAGTTGGAGCATATGATCGGGAATATCAAACAATGGGTAGAGCAAGGTTACAAAGATAAAGGCAGGCAAAACACCTTTAAATTCTATATCAGCGAAACCGATCTCGAGAACAGCTTTGGACTTTTCAAAAGAGATAACAGTACAACCTGTGTAATAAAGCTTTTTACAATTAACAGCCTCTCGACCAATCACGAGCCTTTCTGTCAGGAAGCACGGAGCTGGATGGAATCGACCATAAGCAGGGCGGTATTACTCACAGGAGCTTCGGAGCGGGAACGATTTAAATTTTTTAACTCGCTTCAGCAAAAAGTAAATGGGTTAATATCAAAACTTAACTACTGAAATCAAAGTATACTACTACAATTCTGGTATTTGCATATCATTTTTCGTATTTTTGTTAACGGGATTAGGAATTGAAAAACCTTAATTATGGAACAAATAATTTTAAATATAAAGGATAAAAGTAAATTAACTTTCCTTATGCAGCTTATCAAGCAGCTTGATTTTGTTGAAGTTGAAAGTAAGAAAAAGAAAAAGGCCAGCTTTAAACATGACTTCTTTAGTTCTGCCGGATTATGGAGTAACAGGGAAATAGATGCAAAAGACCTCAGACAAAAAGCATGGAGCAGAGAAAGATAATCCTCTGCGACACAGATATATTAATCTGGGTATATCGCAATAACCCTGATATAATTTCAGAACTTAAAAAAATTGGGCAGGAAAATATCGCTTTAAGCACAATTACAGCAGGTGAACTGATTTATGGAGCTTTGAATAAAAAAAGAACTAAATCAGATCAAAAAAGATATTGATAACCTTCATCTTATTGATATTGATAAAAGAACCTGCGACATTTTTTTGAAACTCCTAAGTAATTATTCCCTTAGCCATAAGCTGGCTATACCTGATGGATTAATCGCAGCTACTGCTATAGCACACGATTTAGAACTTTATACATTAAATTTAAAAGATTACAAGTTTATTGAAGGTCTAAAATTGTATAAAAAATAATATTCAAAACTAACTACAAAATTCAGCTTTGTCTAAACCTCTCCATAAAATCAGCAGTTTCCCTTACAATCCGTTGAACCGCTAACCCGTGCTTCAGATCGGGAACAAAAGCGCTCTGGGGATATCCTGTTAAAAAAACATAATGCGCATGGATTAGCGACCGCAGCCATCCTCCCGGAACATGTGCCGAAGGAAAACTTGTTGCCGGCTGGTAGTTGCTGCCGGTAAACACCTTTGTCCAGTTGTCGGTTTCCTCCAGGTAATACTCCAAAGTGTCGGGTTGATGCGAAGTGTATTTTATCGCGCCTTTTTCAGCATATATCTCAAAAGCCAGCAGATCGCCTGTGCCAGCACTCACCCGGCTGCCCGAAATGGTGCCAACTGCTTTACTTGTGGTTTCTACAACTGAAATCTCGGAGTAGAGATCCGATCCGGCGGGAACATCATCGAACGCCCCCGCTTGAAGGGCATGTGATATTTTCAGGTTTTCGCCCAAAAAAGCCATCGCCAGACTCACAGCATGCGAACCAAGATCGGCCATAGCCCCGCCGTCGGGTGCGGGTGTGAGGCGTGTTGCACGTTTCTCACGGTAAGTTTTCTGAAGGTAATCGCCATGCTTCAGGGTGAAGTTAAAATGTATGGGCTGTCCGAAACGGCCACTGTACCACATATTCAAAGCTTCCTGAATTGCTGAGGTCTGTGTCATCTGAAAACCGACCTGAACTTTTTTTTCGTTGACATATTCCATCATAAGCTGCTTCATCGCTTCCTCTTCCTGAACGTTGGAGCAAACAGGCTTTTCAAGATAAATGCGTTTAACTGAAGGCATCTTTAAAGCTGCTTCAAGATGAGGATAATGGATATGATTGGGGCCAAGGATGAAGACAGTATCAATCGCGCTGTTCTGAATAAATGCCGGGAGGTCAACTGCCCTAGCGAAACCATACTTATGAGCAAAAGCTTCGCGGCTCTCAGGCCGGGCCGAATGAACATCAGCCAGGGTAATTTCTGGTGCATCGGGATAATAGAATTTTAAAGCTGATAAAGCAAATGCATGTGATCTGGCAATTCCGCCAGCACCTAAGAATCCGATTGTGAAAGTTGACATGGCTTTTTATTCTTTTCTTCAAAAGTAAAACACTTTCGGGAAAAGAGGGCAGGTGGATGGAAATAATTTAGTCGACAGACGACGGACGTCAGTCCACAGCATACAGCCAAATACATTAGTCGACAGTCGACGGACATCGGTCCACTGCAAACAGCCATAATATAGTCGATAGTCGATAGACTTCAGTCCATGGCTAACAGCTAAAAATGTATTTCTGTAGACTGTGGTCTGAGGTCCGTGGTCTATCCTAACTTAATTCGCGACAATGATAACCTGCATCTGTAACCATAAACTCAATTTTGCGGGTGATATTGGCTACTGCTTCTATTTGCAGCACCTTATCGCAATCTTCGGTGTCGACATTCCAGGTGAGGATATCTTTTTCCTTCATCAAGATATTCCCCACCCTTTTGAATGTCTTCCTTTTAAATGAATATTTGTTTTAAAAACCAGAATTTCCATTTAGCTGATATGTTACTGTTCGGTAGCTGTATCTCGGCGGTATCCGGGATAACATTTGGAGTTCCACTTCTGATAATATGCCTCGCGCTCTTCGGGTGTCATTTTTGCAAGTTTTTCGCGAAAGTGACCCGACCATGGATGATGGCTCCTGCTTCCGGGTCGTGGCCCGCAGCCAAAAAAGTTATACGCGATAAAACCAATAAGCCCAGGGTTTGCCAGTATGTAATTACCGGTAAATTGAAGATGGCTGGCATCAGGTAATTCCAGAGCGACATGGTTATGTATCCAAATGCTGCAATTCCTGCAATTATAAGTGGTATAAAAAAGTACCAGCGTTTTTTGAAATATGTTTTCATGTGTTTAAGAATTTAAAAGTTCGTTATAAAGATGTTGGAGCCGCTTTCGCAGATATAGCACTGCATAACGTTTCCGGGAAATAAGCGTGTTAATTGTTTCGCCGGTTTTTGCTGCAATATCTTTGAATGGAATATCCATGAGTTCGTTCATTTCAAAAACCAGTCTTTGTTCGGGGGGGTAGTTCGTTAAGCGCTTTTTCGAATTCGTCCCTGATTAATGACTGCAGAAATAGTTCTTCGGGAGTGCTGTTGTCGATATCGGCCAAAATCAACCCAAGTTCCTCCATGTGGGTATCGTCGTTACCATCGGATATCAGATCCGAAAATTTCGACGACTTCTTTTTCCGGTAAAGGTCGGCAATTCTGCTGCGCGCAACAGTAAAAAGCCAGCCCGAAATCTGGTCGATAGGTTTCATCATCCTGTCGGCTTCGGCAAGTTGTACATAAACTTCCTGCAGAATATCTTCAGAGTCTTCGAGCGAACGAACTCTTTTACGGATAAAAGCTTTAAGCCTTTTACCGTAGTCCCCGATTATCTGAGCAATATTCAGCTTTTGCGTCACGCTTACCGATGATTCCAATGATGAGTGTTTTAAATTTACTCTTTTATTTAGGTAGACGAACAAGCCGGGAGAATATTTTACGAAAATTGTATTTTCTTAATAAAAAGATTCAAGTACTTACTATATCAACATCATACATAAAAAAAATTTTAGGAAAATTTTTGACACCGGTTTTAAATTATTTTATATTTGCGTAAATCTAAATACCATAATAATTTAGATTTGTTGGTTAATGAAGGGGCAACTCGTGAAGACATGCCCCTTTTCTGTTTTATAAA
>JAAUTT010000451.1 GCA_012031335.1 Bacteroidales bacterium
AATACTTTGCATGATTTGAATACTCCAAAGTTGATCGCGTAAACGCCAATCTTCAGTATTCAAATCATTTTGATCTGTATTTGCACCAAAATACCATTCTACTCCGGAGGCGCCTGACAATAGAGTACCCCAAAGCACGTACCTGGTCAAGGTTGGGTGGTTAGGATCGGCTGTATCGGTTTTGGCTCCCGTATGCCACATTCCTATTTCATCCATTGAAACTAACCAGGGGTGACCAGCACTATCCGCTTTTGATTTCCATCGCGAAACTGTCACAGGTGCTGTCTCCCGCTCAGCATGTTGAAGTGAAATACCATCAAGATAATCATAGCCAAGCATATTTGATAATATGTCTTGCCTCATATCCTCTGCAGGCAGTGTGTGTAGGACTACCGGATGATTATACGGATCGTTTTCCTTCATAAATTTTGCCATTGCCTTTCGTTGTTTGTCATTCTGAGATGGCATATCCTTGGCCCAGGGTACTGGCCCATTCTCCTCACCCAGATTCCAAACCAATCCCAAATGATGACCAAAACGTGCGATCAATTCATAATAATATAACCTGCGCATTGGCCCCATGTCTCCACTATCAAGCAAAGTCTCATTTTCCGTTTCTTGTAGTACAACATGCAATAAAATTCCTTTCGATTGCATATGTTCAAATACAATTTCCCATTGCTCCAGTTTACTCACATCAAATCTGGTAAAATCATCCGGGCTGTTATACATCCATACATCTTTACCATCACCATTTATATTAAATGTTAAAAAGTATATCCCATTCATGCCTTTATACGCCAAATAATTAACAGCTCCAATTATGGACTTGCCTTTCCCGCCTTGCCATATTGGATCACCTTCATTCCAATCTCTTAAATGAGGCTCGTAAGAGTGAATCTCTAAATTTGTTTTAGCTTCTCCTCTTTTTTGAATCTTCAAGACGATAGGTGTTATCAAAGCCTGAATAAGCTAAAAATTTTCCGGACTATCAGCACCAACTTTAAGAAAATAATCATTCGTATCTCGAAATTTAAAATATCCATTTTTAGCAATTAGTCGTCCTTTGAAATTTTTATCATTGGCTTTTTTTTCTGAATCAACAACAACAAACTTTCCATTACTGTTAGTCAGATCAATTTGTTCTGCATTTTCAATGTTATTATTAATGGCAACAGAATCACCTTTATATAGTTTGGCTGAATAAGTCCATTTGCCTGAAACTTCAGGAATATATCTTACTTGCCAAACAGCACCTGAATCTGAACCTGTATTTGCTGAATTTCCATCAGCTGCATAAAAACCGCGGATCATTGTTTTAGATCCATTATGATTAAATTCAACAAGGAGCAAATAATTTAAAAACGGGTTCACCGCATCATTTTCTGATGTTTGCGGGCCATAAAACGACAATGTTATTGTTTCATTTTTCTTGGTTTCGGCTACATTTATTTTCGTATTGTCGCAGCGAAACAGCATCATCGATATTAAAACAAGAATCGTTATTCTTTTCATAACTTAGTTAGAAACGTTAAATAAATAAATACAATTTTAAAAAAAATAGAGAATATTTTATGACTCTCCAAGTATAATTTATTGCATGGTATGTACTTGCAGCTAACTGTTTGTGCGGTCAATAAAGCATTCGAACAGAAATTAGTATTGTGTTTATGCCATGTTGTATGTTATTGTATTTTAATCTTTTTGGTCTTTTGGCCAGAGAATTCCCATCGCAAATCCATAAAAAAGCATCCAATGTCCCGAGAATCCCCGTATATGATTAGCTTGCATTTTAATATATTCAGCCTCAGTTAACTCTTTCAATGCTCCATGATTATTTAAAACATATTTACCATGATAATATCGGGAACACCACCGCCACTGGTATTCATAAAAAGCCAGAAATTTATTGTTGCGTATAAGAAAAAAAAGATTGAAATCATCATTACAGGTTTTGGGGTATCTTTAAAATAACTTTAAAGAAATTAAAAGGATTCATCCTCTTCTTAAAATCAGAATGGTTCAATTCAGGATTTTCTTCAATTCAAAAATTGCTGGTAGCCAAACAACGAATATTCCAAAGTGTAGCACCCAAAAATAAGGAAATTTATCTCCAATATAAATTCCAAATAGAGAAATTAAATGAATAATAAATCCGAATAGTAATCCAATCCCAGCAATGTAGCAAAATGTTCTTTTCATATATTGATCTTTAAAATTGTGTTTACAACGTGTTTTTTTTGCAGAAAGTTGATGCGAAATTATTTATTACCAATTTTTATATTGCAAGTCATGCAGTATCGATTTTTATAATTTTTTTATCTTGATAGCCTTCAACATCCCCGATAGCCACGGGAATTACAAATAATCCGGGTTTTACCAATTGAATAATCAAAACATGCATGAACATGACCATGAATCCACAAATCAGGCTGCATTTTTTCAATGAATCCATCAAGATTTGATGCAAATCCAGCTGAAACTAAATCATTTTTATATTTATCCAAAATTGATTTTTCACTAGGAGCATGATGTGTTACAACCACATTAAAACTCGGTTTTGCTATCGCTCAGACTTTTCTCTAACCATTTAATGGACTCATTATGTATAACATGAGTATCAATTGAACGCAATTTTGAATAAGATGGGTCACGTTTTATTAATGATAATCATTCATTTTCTGTTGACACTCAAATCCGGCAATTCTTGGGTCACCATAAAGTTCAAAGTTTGTCCATAATGTTGCTCAATGAAAAGTTATCCCGTTAAATTCAATCGAATCATTTTCCAAAATGTGAATATTGGTATTTTCAGCTGAATCCTTTATTTTTCTAATCAATTTCGGATAGGAGTTTTTATAATACTCATGATTGCCAAGAACATAAATCACAGGAATATCATTAGCTAATTCTCTAATCCAGTTTATCCCATTTGTTCCGAGATGAATATCTCCAGCAAGTATTAACAAATCAGGATTATCAAGTTCGAACTTTCTTTCCCCAAACTCTAAATGAATATCACTTAATATTTGTAATCTCATTGTCTATCAAATAACCTATTATTCTTCGGACTTTACTGTAAGAAAGCCATTAACATCCAACCAGTGTATAAAAGTATCAAACCAACGATTGCTTGTTCGGTTAGGATTTCCCAAGCCAAAACCATGACCACCATTTTGGTATAAATGAAATTCAACAGGTATGTTTGCTTTGTACCAGGATTCAATGACACCGAAATTACCCCCGAATAGAAAATCATCGGTGGCTATAACATTGAACATAGGAGGAGCATCCTTTGGCACTTCTACCGGACCCATTCCGCCATAGATCGGACCAATGAAAGCCAGGTTCATAGTTTTGGAGTTCAGTGTAGAGTGCATGGTTAGACCTGCACCGGCCGAAAAGCCAATCATGCCAATTCTGTTTGTATCTACACCCCACTCCTTATTTCGTTTAACGATCATAGCATAGGCAGCTTCCGCATCCTCAAGTTGATTTGAAAGATCAAAGCGCCCTGAACGTGATGGTGGTTCTTTTTTAGCAGAATCGGAAGATTCGGTTGGAGGTGTGAATGCACGATTCATCATGGCAGTGAAGTCATCGATTGATGCTGGAGTTGGGTTGAGCCTGTACTTAAGTACAAAAGCTGCTATACCCTTTTTTGCGAGCGCTTCTGCTACTTCCCATCCTTCGTTACCCATCGAAAGCCACATAAAGCCTCCACCCGGAGCCACAATTACAGCAGCACCATTCCTTTACCAGGTTCCGGCAGGAATGGGGTAAGGGTTGCAGTTGAAATATTACGAGCCATTGGATCGCCCCATTGGCGGAACCAGGATTCTGAGGCGGGTTGGTTATCGACTCCACCTGTTCCCAGCAGAATAGCATTTGGCTCAGCCGGGGCTTCGAGCGGATAGATTGTTCCGTCTTGGCTCGTTGCATATTCAGTATTGATGAGGATGAAACCACAAATGGCTATTTTAGTCAGATATATAAGTTTTGAAAGCATAATTAAAAGATTTAAATAGTTAAATATAGTACATTTACAATTATTCTGAATTCTTCCATTTTGCGTGTTGGCAAACATTCAATTGTCATATTAATCGTACATTTTCATAGTTTCACAGTCTGCAATCCGCTTGTGTTCGGGTCAAGATTTTTCTTTACTCTTTGAAGGATAACTGCATTTTTACTGGGATTTATTGTTGTCATTGACTTAGCGGAAATTACTTTTTCTCTCCTATCATAACTTAATTCATATCCAGAACCTGACTATAAAATCCTTAAATGATCGTTTTTTTTTGGTTTCTGAAAATGCCTAACAAAGGCTTCTGCATATTTACAATTGTATTCTAAACCTCTAAATAGCTCCATCTGTTCGTGATATTGTGCATATTCTTCTTCAATCCTTTGGCTTTTATGCGCAAAGCATGCATCGTGTTTTTGTTTAATTACAGAGGTAATATCCACATAATCTGTAGGAAAGAAATTTTGACTTTGCGCTCCAGTCATAGCCTCGCCATAATATAAATCAAACTTTCTTTGCAAGAGATACCAAGTATCCAATACCAAAGAAGAACAAATTCTATGATCACGATGTGTATCAATGGGCCAATGGGTAAAAACCAAATCGGGGTTTTCCTTTTCAAGAAAATCTTGCATTTTATTATATTGCATTGTATTTATTTGGCAATTTCCATCAATTTGACCAAGGAATTCAGGTCGTACTTTTAAAATACGACAAGCTTCTCTGATTTCGGCAGTCCTTATTTGGGCAGCTTCATCATGCGACTTTCCTTCAATACCGGCTTCACCACGTGTAAGATAAGCAGATACCACTTCGTGTCCTGCATTGGCGAATAAGGCCATAATACCCCCACATATAGTTTCTGGATCATCAGGATGTGCTCCCACCACAATAATTTTAAGCTTTTCTTTTTTC
>JAAUTT010000452.1 GCA_012031335.1 Bacteroidales bacterium
ACCAAATAAATCTACTTTTGCATCATAAACAACAACAGCTATGACGCCCCGAAATTTATTCGAAATATACTTGAAGAGGTAAAAACCGGAAAGTTAACCATTGACACAGCTATGGAAACTATGCGGGAACTTCCTTTTGAAGATCTGGATTTTGCAAAAGTTGATCATCACCGTGAATTACGCACCGGTGCTCCTGAAGTTATTTTCTGTCAGGGAAAAACCTCCGATCAGGTAGTTCAGATAACACGAGCCATGGTTTCTAAAGGCAATAATGTCCTGGCCACAAGAGCTGATGCGGATGTTCTTAATGCCTTGAAGTTAGAATTCCCTCAAGGCGAAATACATAAACTCCCAAGAATATTTGTTATTAAACAAAAGGAAATTGAAGCTCCTAAAACAAGAATAGCCATAGTAACAGCAGGAACTGCCGATATTCCGGTGGCTGAAGAGGCCGCAATTACAGCAGAAGTATTTGGAAACACTGTGGAGCGAATTTTCGATGTTGGTGTAGCTGGGATTCATCGCCTTTATCGTCAGCTCCCCCGCATCAGAGAAGCTAAAGTGATTGTTGCTGTTGCAGGAATGGAAGGTGCACTTCCCAGTGTGCTTGGTGGATTGGTAAGTAAACCTGTGATTGCAGTTCCCACAAGTGTAGGATATGGAGCGAATTTCAATGGCTTATCCGCTTTGCTAACCATGTTAAATTCCTGCGCAAGCGGTATTAGCGTAGTTAATATTGACAATGGTTTTGGAGCAGGTTACCTGGCATCTATGATCAATAAACTCTAACATGCAGGTTTATCTCTCAACAGCCTATTTCCCTCCTGTATATTATTTTTCCAAAATTTGTCACTCATCTTTGGTGTATATTGAATCAGATGAAAATTTTCAAAAACAAACCTACAGAAACCGATGCATTATACTGGGTGCCAATGGTCCATTAAGCCTGAGTATCCCAATTCAGCATACTTCTGAGCCAAAAATCAACATTCGGGATGTTAAAATTTCCTATCATACTCCATGGCAAAAAATTCATCTCAGAGCTATTGAATCAGCATACAGGAATTCACCTTTTTACGAATATTACATCCACGATTTTTTACCTTTTTTTAATAAGAAATTCGATTTTCTGCTGGATTATAATCAGAAAATACTGAAAACATGCCTTGAATTAGCTGATTTAAAAGTTAATATCGAACTAACAAACGCCTTCACCAAAGAACATGGAAACGATTTCCGTTTTTCAATCTCACCCAAAAAGGAATATCCTGATATACAATTTCCAGAATATAATCAGGTGTTTATCGAAAAATTTGGTTTTGTAAGCAATCTTTCCATATTGGATCTTCTTTTCAACGAAGGTCCGGAATCTCGAAGTTTATTAAAAGCAATAACTTAATCTTCAGAACAAAAAAATGGACAGATTCACACCTGTCCATTTCATAAACCCAAAAACCCTAATTATAAAAAACCAAGAAACTAAATCGTTAAAATCTAAACCCTAATGTTGCCATTATTTTAGATTGGTTAATATCTAATTTTGCCAATTCATTAAATAAGTTTCCATTATTATCTTCGAACATATATAATTTATGATTCTCTTTACTTTTATTCATGATATAGGCTACGTCAAAATAAACTGATTTTCCCCGTATGCCAATACCACCGCTATACGACTGATACTTATAATCGTGATTGATTTGTTCACTGCCATAAGGATTTCCAAAAATACCGTAACCAAGTCTTGCAGAGATAGGACCTAAACGACCTTCCAGCCCGGCCCTGATATTCGATACTTTTTTAAATGCATCATTAATTCCCGTATTTACTCCAGAAAAATCGTCTTGATCCGAACGGAAACGGGCTTTAGTGTAATCAACCATTTCGTAATCAAGACTAAATAACCCATACTTATCAAAAACTATTGCCAAACTTCCTATGGCTTTAAAAGGAGTATTAAGAGTATAATCAGTTACAAGTAAGTTAGATCTTTCGTTCATTTGAGCTGGAGTTCCTTTATCAAATGAAGTTTCCATACTTGTATAAAATTCGGAATTCATACTATAAAAAGTAGGGGTATGAATAGCTAAGCCCAAACGTAAAAATTCAACCGGTTTTACAATTGCTCCGAATTTAAAGTTTACACCTGTACCATATGCATTGAAATGTTCGCTGAATTTGAAAGAATTCAAATACTCCATGGTTCCGTTTTCATCAAATTCCGAATGATCCTTCACTTCTTCATAATCGATTCTTTGCACACCAACAGTTGCGCCAAGATAAACTATATGACCAAAATTAGCACCAAAACTGAAGTCATACTCACCCATCCCGCCTTTTGTTACTACATTTCTTTTCTGGGTTTGGCTATATCCCTCAGTAGTAAAGTCGGATGAATAAATTCCTGTTGTTTCATTATACAAAAGAACATCTGTATTATATGCTAAATCCTCATAATATTCACTACCCATCTTATTGTTTGAATTATAAACAAATTCGTCGAGTAAAGAACTTTGAGCATTTTTCCCATGGATAGAAATATTTCTGTTAAATCAGCCAGGCGATTATAGGCTATACCAAAACTGGCACTCACCCACCCGGTAGTTTTATTTGTGTTATATGTGTATATGTAAGCAAGATTTGAAATATTCATTTTATATTTAAAATCTTCATATTTACTCAGATAGGTAGAATTAACAATATCGTAATTAACTCCGGTAGTAATTGTAAATTCGGAAGAGCGATAAACACCGATCCCCCCGGGATTAATACTCAAACTTGTTGCATCTCCCCCTAAAGCACCCATTGCTCCGGATAAACTTAAGCTCCGGGCAGTACCTCCTATGTAATTCTGAGAAATCGCAATGCATCCGATTCATTCTGAGAATAAGCTGAAAGGAAACATATTGACAATACTATACTTGATATGAATCTTGTTTTCATAAAATATAATGTTAGAAATCTAAATTTATTTGGCAATTAGTAAAAGATAGCCCGAATATTTTGGGCTACCTCCAATTATCTTCTGCCTGAACTTGAATGAGAACCGCCTCCTGAGCTTGAACTTGAGCTTGAGCTTGAACTTGGTGAACTACTCCCGCCTGAACTTCTTCCGCTGGATCCCGATGAATAGGAACTGCTGCTTGAAGAACGGCTAGGTGTATAACTGCCGGATCCACTTGAACTGCTACTACTCGATCTCCTGTACTCACCAGATGAGGAGGAAGAACTACTGCTAGATGACGGACGTGAATAAGATGGCTGCGAGCTGGAACTACTTCTGGGCGAACTATAGGAACTGCTGCTGCTCCTTCTTTCTCCGGTAGAACTACCAGAGTTTTCATTGTACGAAGGGACATTGGAAGTCCTGGGTTTACTATAACTTGGAGTATAAGTTCTGCGCGACTCACCGGTTGATGAACCTGAAGGATTTGTAGCCTCACCACTTTTAACACGACTGCCTCCTGAATAAGTATCACTTGAACTTCTTCGGTTTGTTACAGAGCTGTTTCCTGTTGAAGAGTTATAAGGTCTCGTATATTCACTTCTGGTTGTTGAACCCGAACTCTCTCCTGTTCTCCTCCCGGTTACTGAATTTGAACGATTAGAGTTTGATGATGAGGGTGAATATGTTCCGGATTTTCTGGAGCTGGGCAGGTTATTACTAGAATTAATATTTCTGTATCCAGTAGAACTTGATCGATTTGGAATTCTGCCTCCATAATTTACTCCGCGATCGGAAGAAGAGCCATAGGAATAATAATCGCGATAAAAACTACTGCTTCCACGTCCATAATATCCGCTACGTCCCCATCCGCCATAATATCCGTAAGGATAATAATCATAATAATATGGTGAATGCCAGGAGCTGTAGGGATGTCTCCAGGAATAATACGGATATCCGTATCCATAACTGAATCCATAACCATATCCGAATCCGCAAGACCAGCATGATCCCATTGAGAAACCAAATCTCCAGGAGAACGGATCATAATAATATGAATTAGTATAAAATGGATCATAATAGCCAAAACCTACATACGGGCTGTGAAAACGACGTAAACGAGAGGCATAATAATAATCGTCGTAATAATCATCCATATAATAGTAATTATTAACGATAGGCCTGTCATCGTCATAATTATCTTCCGATTCCATATATGGCCTTTGATTATCAGCAACTTCAGCATTACTTTCTTCGGTTACCGGGACAGTATCCAAGGTTCCGTTTTCAAGTTGTTGCCTGTATTTTTCATAATCCGTCAAGCCAGAATTATCTTTTACATTTGCAGAAGACGATCTGGATGGAACTGATGTAACTACCGGTGCGGTGTTGTCTTTATCAGGGTTATAATAGACATCATCGTAACCTCCGGAGGCAAAGTAAGAAGAAGAACAAGCGCTCATTAGTAGTGCCGCAACCGAAATTATTGTTAGTTTTGTTTTCATAACACATCCTCCTTAGGGTGTTTTAAAATTAAAACAAGTTTTATTTATTTGTAAAATATTACAATGTAATTATACAAATACTATACCAAAAAGCAAAATGGCAAAAGAGATCACGAGTAGAGAAGAGAATTATTCCCAATGGTATAACGACCTGGTAGTGAAAGCCGACTTAGCTGATAACTCGGCAGTTAGAGGTTGTATGGTAATCAAACCTTATGGATATGCCATCTGGGAAAAAATACAAGCGCAACTTGATATGATGTTTAAGGACACAGGACACGTAAATGCATACTTCCCGCTTTTCATTCCAAAATCGTTTTTCAGTAAGGAAGCAAGCCATGTGGAAGGCTTTGCAAAGGAATGCGCTGTTGTAACTCATTACCGTTTAAAAAACGATCCCAATGGCAAAGGAATAGTTGTTGATGAAGATGCTAAGCTGGAAGAAGAGCTGATTGTGCGTCCTACTTCAGAAACCATTATATGGAACACCTA
>JAAUTT010000453.1 GCA_012031335.1 Bacteroidales bacterium
CCTTTTTACTTCCATCATCTTGTTTTTATACTATCCGGTTGTACAAATATTTTAACTGCAACATTTGAAGCGGATACAATTGGAGATAACCCCGACAGGTCATTACCAGGAAGCCCGAGTGGAGATGCCCTCGACTATGACCCCAGAATTGACTACATGTTTAATGTAGTTGCAAGTCCGGCCGATCCCGCAAAGAAATCGCTTGAATACCACAATGGGCCACTTCCGCGTGAAAGTTTGGGAACAGAAGAAATGAAAATCAATTTTCGCGCAAAAAGGACAGATTTTGCCAGACCAGTAACTTTTTCATGGACTGCACGGACTGATTTCAGTATTGAAAATGAACAACCATTTGCCCCTGCTTTTAATTATAAGTATTGCAGATGGTACATCTGGTATTCTGGGGAGTATTACTACTGCAACACAGATTTATATAAAATATAACGGCGATGTTATCGTTAAACATGATCCTTCGGATCTTGGAGTTAATATAGGCACCATAAACAATAGTGAGAAACATACATTTCTGATCATTGTTGATTTACAAAACAGGGTTTATAGAATATCTGTTTTAAAAAGTTCAGGCAATTTATCTTTTGAGGGCTATTTTACAGTTGATGATATTCTTTTATTCCATAGTCCGGCATTCCCCACTGTTTCTTTTCGATATACCAATTACAGTTCTCTCCAGAATTATATTATTGAAGATTTATTCATCAACAGAAACGATGATTAGGAATGGTTTCCAAAAACCCAAATGAGTGAATCTAATCATGGACATAGATATGAAAAGTCCCATAGTTACCCTCCGCTGGTGTGGGTCTGCATCTTGCAAACCTTCACGAGCACGGGAAATTTTTCCACTTGAGTAGTTGGCACGCGTCTCGCTAAGCTAAATGCGCGACATACGGGATCTTATATTCTTTTGTGGAATCCGATTTTATCGTAAAATTTGCGACATTATCCCAAGGACTAACCTGTGGAGAAAAAATTGAATCATAAAAGCTCTATTCATGCAAATTTAAACATTTAATATTCCTTTTTTAAACAGGTCGTTTCCTGCCTTGAAAAAAAAATTGAATTTTCTAGTTTGAAAATTTATTTTTTCATGCATGTAATAAAAAATCGGCATGCATGGAAAATAAAAATCCAAAGCAGAAAACCTGCTATACCTTTTGGTATTTTGCAGTATCAAGCATCTCCTTATCCGGGTCTCTGGTGTAAAAATTACAGAAGCCCCTTTTTATATAGTCTTTGGTACCTCCTCCTCTGTAGGCCTTCTCTTCGCTTCTGATACTTACCCGTAAGCTTCCCAGGTCTCCTATGTTTAAGGAGGATTCTAATAAAGAATAAATATAAGGGGCTTATCCCTTTTAATCGATCAATGAATACGAACTGTTTTTTCATGTAAAAATATATCTTTGAAAAAGCAGAGTCAAATTAAAAAATAGAAAAAATGAAGTTAGATGACCATGTAAAAGATAACAACTGTTTGCATTGTACTCCCCGAAACATTCCCGTTTGGCTTGTTCTTCTGGATAATGTGCCAACCCTTTTTCTTTTTATCATCGGTTCTTTAATCATATTTCGGGTTACTCCTATTGGATCAGTTGTATTTTTATTGTACTCGTTCTTCAGTGTATTCTATTTTTGGGCAAAGATTTGCCCTTATTGTCCGCATTTTGATACTTTAGCTTGTCCCTGCGGATATGGAATAATTTCATCGAAGCTTTTTAAGCGGAAAACAGATAAATCCTTCAAAAAAGTATTTAAACGAAATATCGGGATTGTATTCCCTAACTGGTTTATTCCATTGGCTGTAATCGTATATTTAATCCTCACCGATTATTCGAAAGGGGTTTTAGTTCTATCTGTTTTATTTTGTGTAACAGGTTTTATCCTTATTCCTTTAATTTCAAAACTGGTTGGATGTAAAAATTGTGCCATCAGGAACGACTGTCCCTGGATGAATTAAATAGCAAATCTTGGGCATAAGCTTTAAATTTACTCCTCCTTTTTATAGCTGATCGCCATTCCTGCACCCCGATTGTCAATGGTTGTTTTATAATTCGGTAACCGGCTTACATAATCATAATATTCTTTAACTCCCCGCATTCCGATGTTGTGGGCAGTGAAACAACCGCCTGCAACAAGTTTCGGATCCAACGCCTTGAAATAATTTGTATACCATTCTTTGTCCGCATCACTGAACACAAAGTCAACCGGGGAATTAACCTTGGGTACAAGTTCATGTGCATTTCCAAGGCGTGCATCGATAAACTCTGAAACCCCGGCTTCCTTAAAATTTGCCAGTGCTTCTTTATAGCGGTCTTCATCAATTTCAAATGTGATAAGCCGACCTCCTGTTTTACTAAGCGCCCAGGCTATCCATATTGATGAATGTCCTGTGGAAGTACCGATCTCGACAGCATTTTTATAGTTGTTTTTTACTATGATGTCATATAACAATTCACCATCTGCATAGGGTATATTCAGATCACGCCAGTCGTTCTTATTGCTTTCCAGAAACGCTTTTACCTTTTATCCAGCTCATTGCTACCCTTTTCATTCTGGGCAAAGAGTTTATAATTTGTGCTGAAAAGGGTTATAAAACAAAAGGTGAAAATATGAAGAAAGTTGATTTTCATAAACATCGTTTTATATGCTAAATAACAAAAAGAAATTGTAAATAGTTGTACAATGAATGTTTGGTATTTGTATTTTTCTTAGCATCTCCGAATATATCTATTCTTCTGAACCTGATTGCCTGCAAAATAAGGAAGAATTACCATGCCGGATGGAAGCATGACGCATGCGGAAATTGAATGGGCGGATCGAAATTATAGATTGCCGATGAGAGTTCCTAATAGGGCAATTTAAGTCCGCAGAGTATGGATTGCCGGATGCCCTTTGTTTGTATGTTGAAGTTACTGATGCTGTATTGTGGCAACAGGGTTGGTAGCATTACCGAAGCTTTGGGTTCACAAATGGTCAATTATGACACACAATGAAGATGTATCATTTGATGAATTGCAAAAACGAAGTGATGCCTTGTTTGCAGAAAGCAGGGCTTAACAATGCATTTAATTTTATAAATTATTTCTCAGCTTGTAAAATATGGACATAAAAAAAGTCCCTTATGGTTAAAAATTTTCAAAATCATTGTCATCGTTCATTTCTGATTTCAGCAATTCTGTGCCTGTATGCCTGCTTTCAAATTTTTTGACCTGTTTTTGGTATCATAGGTCACATGAGAATGACGGACCTGCTTCTTAATTTTTTCTTCATCAGAAATTTTAAAGAATGAAACCAGGTTTTTCAGGTTTTCCGACTGGTTGGCCAGCTCTTCTGCACTTACGGCAAGTTCTTCGGATGTCGCAGCATTTTGCTGGGTAACGGGAATTTAACTGCTGAACAGACATATTGATTGTGTTATCCCTGAATTTTGTTCAACCGAAGCGGCGGTTATCTCCTGAACAAGTTTTGATGTTTTAATAATTTCGGGCACTAGGTTTTCGAGAAGTTTTCGGGTATCTTCGGTAATGTTCAGACTGTTTTTCGACAATTTTCCGATTTCATCTGCCGCTACTTTACTGTTTTGTGCCAGTTTTCTTACTTCGGCTGCAACAACAGCAAACCCTTTTCCGTGTTCTCCTGCCCTTGCAGCTTCTACTGCAGCATTCAAAGCAAGTAAATTGGTCTGGAAAGCAATATCGTTAATGATGGTTATTTTTTCGGAGATATCTTTTACCGATTGAAAACTGTTTTCGGCAGCGCCTTTCATAACCTGAAGATTGTTTGCCGCATTTGAGGCTATTTTTTCCGTTTGGTTTGCATTATCCGTATTTTGAGATATGTTGGCACTTATTTCTTCAATGGTGCTTGTCACTTCTTCGGTAGTAGAAGCCTGCTCCGAACTTCCTTGTGAAAGCAACTGTGATGATGAGCTTAATTGCTGACTTGCTTCGGTAATGCTCTCAGCCCCTTTTATAACTTCATGAATGATAGAGGCCAATCTTTTATTCATCTGAGCTACGGAGTTGATCAGCAACGACAGTTCGTCTTTATTTTCGTTCGTATCAATTTTCTGTAACAAATTGCCTTCGGTTATATTGCTGATGATTGAAACCACTTTCTTCAAAGGTATGGTTATGCTCCGTACCAGCAGTGAACCACTGATGATGATAAATACAATTATAATCAGCGAAAGGATTAATGAATTAAGACGTATATTTCGGCTGAGATCAATGCTCATGGTATAATCCGTTTCGGCTTCAGCCAGGTTTACATCTGTAAGGGAATTCATTGCCTCTCTCATCAATTGAAATTCTTCTTCATAATTACCATAATAAAGGCTTATTGAAGCATCATAGTCTCCCGCGATACTGTATGCGATTATTTTTTCGGTGAGTTCTTTTAACTGGTCATATCCTTTTTGGAAACGCTCATCAAAGGATACATTTTCAGCCACGGTCAACAATTTTGTAATGTTCCTGAATTTACCATACCTTTCTCCAATCTGGTTGTAGTTTTCCCACACCTCATTCATTTTTGCTTCAAATTTTCCACTGTCCGACCTGGATTTCTTTGGTCAAAAGGTGGCTCAGTGCAATGCTCGACTGGTAGGCATCCCTATCGGCTTCAACAAGAAAATCGATGCTTTTTAATGATCATTGTAAATCAGATCGATTTCTTCTTTCATTTTACCGGTATTGAAAATGGTGTAAAAAAGGCCACCGGTTGTTATTACTACTATCAGAGTAAAAATAAAAACGATACGCGTACCTATTTTTATGTTTTTAAGAAAGTTCATGGTTGATCCCCCCAAATTCTTTTTTTGTTTAATCTAAAATTTTAGAAATGTCGCAATAAAAAAGCTTTCCAGAGTATTTTTGGTCGAAGGTGGTCTTTCAAATATCTAAAAAATTAAAACTGGT
>JAAUTT010000454.1 GCA_012031335.1 Bacteroidales bacterium
AGTTTCTCGATGGTTTTATCAGATTACCGGCATTGTTTTGCAAGATGAAATCACTTTTAATAACTTCTACACTCAACGCCTCTTTTCTATTTCTGGTGCTTTCGTAGTTTTCCCTTACCACTACTTCGGAGAGCGCAACTACATCGGGAAGCAACTTAATAGGAAGGCTGGTACTTCCAGTTATAAGTAATGTATCCGTATAAGTTTTATATCCGATAAACGATGCCAAAATAATATACCTCCCTCGTGCCGGGACAACAAAGGAATAGCGCCCGGAGCTATCAGTAACTGCACCTGTTTTATTTGTAACCAGGTAAACTGTTGCTCCGGGGATGGGCATGTCCGAATTATCGGTTACAATACCATGTACGGGTATTTTTTCCTGTGAGTATATACCTACATGTAATGCAAGTAGTACCCATAGGGATACAACAAAGATTTTCATCGGAAAATATCTATGAACAATAAGAAAATTGTGCAGAATTACAGCACAGCATGAAGTTGCCAGTAATACCTAAGCAACAGGGGGAGCCCTTAAGGAAGAAAAATTAAATAGTTCGAGAAATGGTTTTGGAGTGCAATATTCATTGAACTCGTATAGAACAATAATTTCTTGTTTGTTGTAATAGTTTTCGGTTTTTTCGAACGGCAGGCATTCAAAGTCGCACACATAACAGTGACCCGAATAGTTGGTTATAGCAGAGGCGTGTTGATGCTCTGCATTGTGCAGTTGTCCGGTATGATGATGTGCTATTTTTGCAGCCAATGGAAATAGCAATAACACAATATGCAGTGCTGTAAGGATACCGATATGTGTTTTATTGCTTTTCATACTATGCAAAGATAGACATTCAATTTTAAGCTATTGTTAATTATTGTTCTATAAACCGGAATAAATAAAGCATTATCATTCCTGATAAAATACAACAAAGTTGAAGCAACGATTGTTTAACGCTGTTGTTCTTTTTTAATTCAGGAATCAGGTCGCAACCTGCAAGATAAATAAAACCACCTGCTGCAAAAGGTATTGTGTAATTCACCATGCTATACATGCTATTGCCGAGAAAAAGTACTACTATAGTACCCAATACGGCAGTACAAGCCGTAATAAAATTCAGCCATAAAGCCTTTCGAACCGAAAATCCGGAATGTACAAGCACGCCAAAATCGCCAATCTCCTGCGGTATTTCGTGCAATATTACGGCAATGGTTGTGGTAATACCTAAATGTGGGCTCACCAGGTATGATGCCCCAATAAGTAACCCATCAATAAAATTGTGAAAACCATCGGCCACCAGGCTCATGTAGCCCAATGGTTTTATAGTTTTATGGTCGTGGGGTATGCGGTGGTCATGCCGCCATAAGATGAACTTTTCTAAAGTAAAGAATGACAACAGTCCTGCAATAATCAGCCCACCCACTAATGTTGGATTTTGGTGCATTTCGATGCTTTCGGGGAGCAGATGAAAAAACGCATCGCCGAAAAGCGCACCAACGGCAAAGCTTACCAGAATAAATATTATTTTTTGCAACCGTTGCTGGTTCATAGACAGAAATCCAATTCCCACCAAAGAAACAATGCTTACCAATAGTGTGCTTAATAAAGCAGAAGCCCATGTATTCATTTTATAATTCCTTCTTTTTTCAAATCCTTTAGCTCCTCTTCATTACACAGGCAATTATCCAGGGCTTTGCGTATTTTATCTTCGGGCATATCCTGGCCTATTAGTACCAGTTCTATGTGACGGTCGCCAAATTGTTTGTCCCACCTGCTCATAATATATTCTTCGTTTGCCTGAAATGACGGATGTTGGTTTCGCTCCTTAATGGGTAACGAAGCCCACCAAACACCAGCCTTCTGAATGTTCGACATTCGTCCGGCCTGGCTCCAAACCAGTGCATCGTTGGGTTGCGAAGCGAGCCAGTAAAAGCCTTTGCTCCGCAATATTCCATGATGCCAACCATTGTTCACATAATTGTCGAAACGTCCAGGATGAAAGGGTTTCCTGGCTCGGTACACAAATGAGCCAATACCATATTCGTCGGTTTCGGGAGTATGGTCAGCTTCAAGTTCTTTAATCCAGCCAGCCCCTTGCGATGCTTTTTCAAAGTCGAACAAACCGGTATTTAGAATTTCATGCGGGTCGATTGTTCCGTGTGAGGTAGTAATTATGCGGGCATCGGGGTTTTAGCTTTTTCAATACCCTCTTTATTTCTTCCAACTTGTATGGCGAAGAAAGATCAGCTTTATTGATAATAATTACATTGGCAAATTCAATCTGATCGGTAAGCAAATCCACAATATTCCTATCGTCTCCTTCGTTCAGTTCCCGTTCGGCAATAGACTCCTCCGACATAAATCTTTTCGAAATTCAAGGCATCTACCACAGTTACTAAAGTATCGAGCTTGCTTAGCCTGGTTAAATCCATGCCAAGTTCTTCAAACGAGTAGCTAAAGGTCTGTGCTATTGGCAATGGCTCGGCAATGCCGGTTCCTTCAATCAAAAGATAATCAAATCTGCCTTGTTCGGCCAGTTTGGTGACTTCTTTCACTAAATCGTCGCGCAAGGTACAGCAAATACAACCGTTGCTCATTTGCACCAGTTTTCCTCGGTGCGCGAAAGCGTTGTGCCGTTTTCCACCAGTTGTGCATCTATGTTTACCTCGCTCAAGTCGTTTACAATAACTGCCACTTTCAGGTTATTGCGGTTATTCAGGACATGGTTTAAGACAGTTGTTTTTCCAGCCCCAAGAAAACCACTCAGGACTGTAACGGGTATTTTTGAGTTCATGTATTCTAATTTTCTGGTTTTACTAACAATTGATAAAGATTATCCTCCAGTATATCCCTGTTTATCTCTTTTCCTATAAATATCAGTTTGCTAAAGCGTGTGTCGGCTCCCCAGGGTTCACCGATTTCGAACATATACGTGGAACGCACCGCATGAAAAATATACCGCTCCGGCATATCATCGAAACTAACAATGCCCTTAACCCGAAACATAGTATCGCTGTTGAAATGCAGGAAGTTTTGCATCCAGAAACTAAACTTTCCTAAATCGAAACTTCCCGGGATGGAAAAACCCTCCGATGTTATGTCGTGATGGTGTTCCTTTTTACCAATAACTACCGAAGGTTGGGTAACACTTTTAATTTTTGAAAAGGTCAGGTTCCGGAATGATAAGGTTGTTTTTTCAATGGCTTTTCCCGAAAACGCAAACGTGTCGAGGATGTCAATCTCCGAAATATTGGCATGTGCAACCGGATACACCTCCGCAATTGGATTTATTTCTTTAATAATTTTGGTTAATTCGTGGGCGTAATCCAGTCGTATCCCATCTGTTTTGTTTAAAAGCACAATATCCGACAAGGCAAGCTGTTTCCTGACTTCGGCTTGCTCGTTCATCAGGTCTTCCATATTTATAGCATCGGCAAGGCAAATAACGCTGTCGAGGCGGAATTGCATTTGAATATCTTCTGATGACACAAAAGCTTTGATAATAGAATCGGGGTCGGCAATTCCGGTAGTTTCGATAAGTAGGTGATTAAATACATACTTGCTACCCATTAACTGGTTTATGGTTTTGTAAAAGTCATCGTTGAGCGAGCAGCAGATACAGCCATTGGCAAGCTCAAAAATATTCTCGTTTGCACCAACAATGAGGCCTTCCGTCAATGCCAATTTCGCCAAACTCGTTTTCGATAATGGCAAATTTCTGTCGTTGTATTTCTTTATCAGGTTATTGAGCAATGTTGTTTTGCCTGCCCCTAAAAAGCCGGTAATGATGGTAACAGGGATTCTTTGATCGTCCATAGAAATTGTTTTTTAACTTTTTTGAGCAAACCACCCGTGTATGAAATGGCTTTGCGAGAACAAAACTGGGGCATTGAAACCACCCTGCTGAATGATGGATTCAACTTCAGCGGGAGGAAGCATCGCAACATTCTGTTTGTACACTTCGGGCAATTGGTCTACATTGTCGGCTGGCCAATCGGCATATTTTAATAATTGAAGCCAAGTGGCCATAAGCGTAGTATAACCAGAGGCAGAAGTATCAAATGACAAATCTGCATTCACAAGAAACCCGCCGGGACGAAGCCGTGCAGCAATTTGAGCGAAAAATTTAGCCCTTTCTACTTTGTCCATTAAAAAGTGAGAAACAAGAATACTTGTTGCCGCATCGAAGGGCTTTGATTCGGGCAGCGATTCAATATATCCGCAGTGAAAAGTACATCGCTGGTCAATACCATTTTCAAAAGCTTTTTGTTTACATAAGTTCAGCATAGCCTCCGCAGGGTCTAATGCCGTAAACTGCCAGGAGGGGAAAGCTTTGGCAAGGAATAGAAGCTCTGCTCCGGTTCCGGCTCCTACGCACAGAATATTTGCATCGGCAGGTAATCCGGAGAGGATAATACGCATTTGCAGATGCAGCGATTCTGATAAAGGCCCTAATTTTCTGTTTCGCTGATCGTATGATATTGCCCGCTCCATATCAAAGCTGACCATTTTATTCTCACTCATGTTTTCTGAATTTTAGTGTTTTACATTGTTGCATTTGACGCACATTCCCTTGATAATCACATCGCACTGATTGGCAGTAAACCCTTCGGGCAATTCATAAGCTTGCGTTTTAACTGCATTTAAGCATACCAGTGAGTTACATTTTGTGCAATAAAAGTGAACATGGTCGGTTGTGTGCTGATGTCCTTGTTCGCATTGGTTCAACGCATATTTAACCACTGTGTTGTCGGCCACAATCCGATGGATAATACCAGCTTCTTCCAAGGTTTGGACACTACGGTAAAAGGTAATACGGTCGTATAATGCTCCCATTTTTTCTTTTACCTCGCCTTCTGATAAGGGATTCTGGCATGTTTGTAAAGCCTGTATAATGGATACCCTTGGAGAAGTCTTCTTAAC
>JAAUTT010000455.1 GCA_012031335.1 Bacteroidales bacterium
CACGTCTGATTCGCGAAAATAAATACGAAGATGCATTGGAAGTCGCCCGGCAACAAGTTGAAGGTGGCGCTCAGATCATCGATGTTAACATGGACGATGCCATGCTTGATGCTGAAAAAGCCATGGTTCGCTTTCTTAACCTGATGGCATCGGAACCCGAAATTTCAAGACTTCCGGTTATGATCGACTCGTCAAAATGGACAGTTATTGAAGCTGGTTTGAAATGTGTACAGGGCAAAAGCATTGTTAACTCCATTAGTTTAAAGGAAGGCGAAGAAAAATTCAAAGAATACGCAAGAAAAATACGCGATTATGGTGCCGCCGCTGTGGTGATGGCCTTCGATGAAAAAGGCCAGGCCGACACTTTTGCCCGCCGGATAGAAATTTGTGAAAGGGCTTACCGCATATTAACCAATGAGGTACATTTTCCGCCACAGGATATTATTTTCGATCCAAATGTGTTGGCCATAGCTACCGGAATTGAAGATCATAACAATTATGCTGTCGATTTTATCCACACCGCACAATGGATCAAGGCCAATCTGCCATATGCCAAAATAAGCGGCGGTATAAGTAACCTCTCCTTCTCTTTCCGCGGTAACGACGTGGTGCGGGAAGCCATGCACTCTGTGTTTCTATACCACGCTATAAAGGCTGGCCTCGATATGGGAATTGTAAATCCGGGTATGCTTCAGGTTTACGACGAGATACCAAAGGACATGCTCGAGCTGGTGGAAGACGTTATCCTGAACCGACGACCGGATGGTACCGAACGACTGCTTGATCATGCCGAAAAAATAAAGAACCTGGGTACCAAAACCATAAAAGCTGCCGAAGACTGGAGAAGTGAACCCCTTCTCGACCGCATTAACCATGCTTTGGTGAAAGGTATTGATGCTTTTGTAGACCAGGATATGGAACAGGCATTGCAGCTGTTCCCTCAAGCTCTGGATATAATTGAAGGCCCGCTGATGAACGGGATGAATATTGTAGGCGACCTCTTTGGCGAGGGAAAGATGTTTTTACCACAGGTAGTAAAAAGCGCCCGTGTAATGAAAAAAGCGGTTGCTTACCTGCAACCCGTAATTGAAAAACAAAAAAAGGCGGGCGGGAAAAGTTCTGCAGCCGGAAAAATATTACTTGCCACAGTAAAAGGCGATGTGCATGATATTGGCAAAAACATTGTAAGTGTGGTACTTGCCTGCAACAATTACGAAATTGTAGACATGGGCGTAATGGTTCCCTGCGAAAAGATTTTACAAACCGCCCGTGACGAAAAAGTGGATATCATCGGTTTAAGCGGCCTTATCACACCTTCTCTCGAAGAGATGATGTACGTGGCTTCCGAAATGGAACGCACCGGAATGGATTTACCCTTACTAATCGGAGGCGCCACCACTTCCAAAATACATACTGCTGTAAAGATAGAACCAAACTACTCAAGGCCGGTTGTGTATGTAAAAGATGCCTCCAAGAGCGTGCCGGTTGTGAGCAGTTTGTTATCGCCCGAAGGGAGAATTAACTTCTCACTACAGGTAAAACAGGAATACCAGTCGTTGCGTGAACAATATGCCGGAAAATCGGGCCAGGTTAATTATGTAACACTCGAAGAAGCCCGTACCAATGCATTAAAAATTGACTGGGTAAATAATCCTCCTGTAAAACCCAATTTTGTCGGAACCAAAGAATATGAAGACTTTGATCTAGCGGAAATAAGGAAATATATCAGCTGGATATTCTTTTTCATAGTATGGCAGCTCAAAGGCAAATGGCCTGATATTATGGACAACTCCGAACAGGGAAAGGTAGCCCGCAAATTATACGACGATGCAAACAAACTATTGGACGAGATTATTGAAAAGAAATTAATCAAGGCAAAAGGTGTAGTTGGAATTTATCCCGCCAATGCTGTTGGAGACGATATTGAAGTTTATTCAGACGAAAGCAGAAGAAACATTATTGCTGTTTTCAGGAATCTTCGCAACCAGGTCAAAAAAGATCCTGGTGTACCTAATCTTTGTCTCACTGATTTTATAGCGCCGAAACATACCGGAATAACTGACTACATTGGCGCATTTACCGTTACTGCAGGCATTGGAGCTGCCGATCTTGTAAAACATTTCGAAGGTCAGCTCGACGATTACAATTCCATAATGGTAAAAGCTCTTGCCGACCGCCTAGCTGAAGCATTCACCGAACTAATTCACGAAAAAGTACGCAAAGAGCTATGGGGTTATGCACCCAACGAAAGTCTCTCGCTCGACGATTTGTTGCTGGAAAATATGTTGGGATAAGACCTGCACATGGATATCCTGCTTGTCCCGACCATACCGAAAAGAGAACATTATTCGATCTTCTGGAAGCTGAAAAAAGAACAGAGGTAACCCTTACAGACAGTTTTTCGATGTTACCGGCAGCATCGGTAAGCGGACTTATATTTGCACATCCGCAATCGAAATACTTCTTTGTGGATAAAATCAGTCGCGACCAGGTGGAAGATTATGCCAAACGCAAAAGTATGGATATACCATTTTGGAAAGAATGATTGCATCAAACCTGAATTATAAATAATTAATTACCCATACAGCCCAGCTTCCCGATAAATGTAAAAAAGACTTTTTGTACAAAACAACAATTTATCAGGAGAGCTTGGGTTACAAACAATGGTCATGAAAATAACCGAACTTTTTAAAACCCAACCCAGAACCTATTCTTTTGAATTTTTCCCACCCAAGGATGAAATCTCAGCCGTGGATTTCGGCTTCAATGTGGGCCAACTTGTTAAACTCAACCCCTCGTTTGTAACAGTTACCTATGGGGCGGGTGGATCGACACAGGAGCGTACTTTTGCACTGGTGGAATATCTACAGAATAAAATTGGTCTCACAACCATGGCCCATTACACCTGTGTAAATGCCTCGCGCAGTAAGGTATACGACGATCTGAAAAAATTAAAAGAATTGGGAATTGACAATACTATGTTACTCCGTGGTGACCCTCCCAAAGGCCAGGGAACATTCACTCCGCACCCCGAAGGATTTACTTATGCCAGCGAACTGATTGCCTATGCCCGGAGTAATTTCGATATATGCATTGGCAGTGCCGCCTATCCTGAAAAACACCCCGAAGCAGAAACATAGACAACGATATTATCAATCTAAGAAAAAAGACCGATGCCGGAGCCGATTTTCTGGTAACCCAATTATTCTTCGACAATAACCAATATTTCAATTTTGCAGAAAAAGCTAAAAAATCAGGAATTACATGCAGGATTATCCCTGGAATTATTCCAATTACAGCTTACCAGCAGATAAAACGATTTACTCAAATGAGCGGAGGGACATTACCCGCTGCCTTACTCGATACAATGGAGAGTTATAAGGACACTCCCGCAAAGGTATATCAGGTTGGGATGGACTATGCTATCCAGCAATGCCGCGATTTACTTATCATGGGCGCTCCGGGCATACATTTTTACACGCTGAATAAATCGAGAGCAACGGTTGAAATTTTTGAAACTTTACTGGGGAAATAGTTCAGTAAAGCTTTAAATCGTTATCCCCATTGTGAATTGAATCGATGAACCAACGGCCATTGCTTTATAACCTTGCTGTGGTTCCTTAACAGGTTTAACCAATTTGTTCCCATAGATATAATCGATGTTAAACAAAATACATCGTGCTGTACCCAGCTTGTATTCAAGGTAAGTCCGGCAATTAAATCAAATCTGATTCCAGAATATTAAAATCCAGATATTTATAAGTAAATACCTCTTGTGAACTAACTTTCATACTATACCGTTCATATTGCGGATTAAATCTTCTAACATATCCCACTCCGGCATGAGGAAGAAGATTTACTTTCGAAACCGGTATAGAATAATTTAATTTCAATGCAAAACATAAACTTTGGTAATCGACAGCAATATCATCATATATATCAATAGTATTATACTGTTTGGATTTTGAGAAACCATACAAGGAAACATCTTCATAACAAACTTCGAACTGGAGGGAATAAACAGGTAACCGACTTGAAATTTGCCTTCGGATAAAAAGTCCCAAAGCTGGATTTTTTGAAGAGCTGAAATCTGCATTATACATGAACTTATATGAATCCTTGAAAGCATTGGTTCTTATTAAGTTATACCCGAAACCCCCAAATAAACCAACCTTGATTCTGTTTGTACCAAGCAGGTTATAATCGGTTATTAAACTTCGGTCTTTAGGGCGAAAGGGTACATGGTAGAGTTGATTAACCGATTCGTTGTATTTTTGAAATAAGAAAGTAAGTGAACTTATGGAAAGTCGGGAATCTTCAATTTCCTTTTCCAGAGCGGATTGTGCTAACTTTAATTTTAAGAATTCCTTATAATCATCAAAATCGTTCGTAGTATGACCATCTGTCATTCTACCCGATTTTAGCTCAACCGGAACTTTTTTCTCTTCTAAAACAAGAAACTTATCAGAACCCCTTTTTAAATATAAAAGGCTAATTTTACCCATAACAAGATATTCAGCAAAATATTGTTTTCCCGAATATTTTATGGATGTATATTGCTTCTCTCCATCAATTCCATAAGCGCTTATGTTTTGGGGAGAATAACTCAACGGAATAGCAATTTCGAACCTTTTGAACTGGCACACATTTGTATTAACAGATTCCTTCTGGAAATTGACATAGCCATGAAGCGTATCTCCATTTAGTTTAACTATATAACCTTTACGGAAATCTGCCTGAGCAAATAGCAGTGAACCAGAGAACAACACAAAAACCAGGTTGGTTAGCAATTTCTTCATACCAAATAATTGAAAATTCAAGTGATAAACATAGCAAAAAAAATAAAAGCGAAAATTTTAAAATTAAATTCTTAACCACCAAAATCCGATATTTCGTGGAAAAAAGAATCTCTGCCA
>JAAUTT010000456.1 GCA_012031335.1 Bacteroidales bacterium
AATTTGGTATCCTCACCAGCGGTGCGATTAAAAATTTTTTGCACGAATTTTCCTTAATGAAATGAAGGGAATAGTTTTAGCCATGAAAAGCATCCGGGAAAATAAATCCTCAGGCAAAACTAATTCCAACAGAAGATTTGTGTAAAGTACATCACTCTCCTCTACTGGCTTCACAAGCAAATTTTGAAAATAACCGACGATGGCTTACCTATGATATCCTCACAGGCCGATTAAACGAAAGTCATCCCCTTTGGAGTTATTTTCTAAACAATGGTATAAAGGAATCGGAACTGAGTTTTTTTTTAGAAAACACCTGTATCCCATACATTTGCGGGTTTAATTATTATGTTACCAGCGAAAGATATCTGGATGAGCATTTATATATTTATCCTCAGCGGTACAGAGGTGGAAACGAGCATGTCCGGTATGCCGATCTCGAAGCTGTGCGATCAGGTAAGGTAATTCCAACAGGATTTTATGGCTTATTAAAAGAAGCGTGGGAGAGATATCATTTACCATTGTCCCTTACCGAAGTTCATTTAGGGTGCACCCGCGAAGAACAGCTCAGGTGGTTGTACGAGGCTTTCTGTGCCGCCAGGAAACTTAAATCGGAAGGAGCCGATTTCCGGGCCATTACAGCCTGGTCACTTTTGGGTAGTTTCGATTGGAATTCGTTGTTAAGGGTACAAAACCATACTTACGAATCGGGCGTTTTTGACCTGCGGCCAGGATATCCTAGAAGAACCGCTTTAGCTGATTTAATCCGCAGCCTCAGTCATGGAAAAGATTACCATCATCCGATTCTTCAAATTCCCGGCTGGTGGAAACACGACATACGGATATTATACAATAAACCGGATAATAAAAACCAAAATATACAGGAACAACCTGATCTGAATGAAATTTCGCCTTTACTTATCATTGGCGCCCGCGGTTCATTGGGTAAAGCTTTTGCACGGGTTTGCGAACACAGAGGTATAGTTTTCCAGCTTCTTACCCGTGAACAGATTGATATTGCTTCAATGAAATCGCTCGAACGATATCTTGAAAAAGTTAAACCATGGGCTATTATAAATGCGGCAGGATTTACGGATATTGATCAGGCCGAAATTAATCCAAAAATTTGTTTCAGGGAAAACACCATAGGTCCTGAAAACCTGGCTACCATTGCCTGTCTGCCGGGATTAAAATGCTTACATTCTCAACCGATCAGGTTTTCAATGGAAAGAAAAAAGAACCTTATGTTGAGCAAGACCCAACAGCGCCTCTGAATAAATATGGTGAATCAAAAAAAAAGGCCGAAGAACTTGTTTTGCAGATTAATAGCAATGCGTTAATTATCAGGAGCAGTTATTTCTTTAACCCCTGGAACCCAAACGATTTTATTAATACTTTACTTAAAATACATGATAACAGGAAGGAAATATATTTTGCTTCGGATATTATTATTTCGCCAACTTATATTCCCGATTTTGTAAACATGGCGCTTGACCTGCTTATTGATAACGAATCGGGTATCTGGCACCTATCGGGCCCGGACGAAATGTCGCATTTCAGCTTTCGATGCTGGCGCTGGAAATTGCCGGTAAGAGCCACAACCATATCATTTCATTACCCTATGAAAAACTCAATTATGCTGCAGAACGACCAACCTAATTCTGTTCTTAAAAAGTTCTCAGGGAATTGT
Organism: Bacteroidales bacterium; assembly: GCA_012031335.1. Next base: position 1,688 of record JAAUTT010000456.1, read on the forward strand.
TCTTCCTCCGATAAAACAAAGGTTATCGGACTACATGAACGAATTAAAAGTTAATCCACAAAATCGATTTTCAAATCATAATTAGAAAACAATGATTGGAGCTGCCAGAAAATTTATGTTTGCCACAGGAATAGAAAACAGTTATCCTACAATAATGCTTCCCGATGGTACCAATAAACGTGTTGATGAAATGGAAAAAGCCTTGCATTACAGCAATTGGAAAACCGATTTTGAACTAACAAAAGAAATTGGGATAAATTTCCTGCGGTATGGACCACCTTATTTTTCTGCGCATATCGGGCCGGGAAAATACAATTGGGCTTTTACCGACGAAACTTTTAATGCCATGAAAGAAATGGAAATTACCCCGATTGTGGATCTTTGTCATTTTGGAGTTCCCGATTGGCTGGGAAATTTTCAAAATCCCGATTTTCCCGAACATTTTGCCGAATATTCCATGGCTTTTGCTCAGCGTTATCCCTGGTGCCGAATTTTTACGCCTATAAACGAAATTTTTATTGCTGCAACATTTTCGGCCCAATATGGCTGGTGGAATGAACGACTCTCAGGCGACAAGTATTTTGTCACCGCCCTGAAGCATTTGTGTAAGGCTAATATTTTGGCGATGCGCGGTATTTTGAAAGTACAACCCGATGCTGTATTTATTCAAAGCGAATCGGCTGAATATTTCCATGCCGAAGAACCATCGTGTCAGGAACTGGCAAAAGTACTGAACGAAAAACGCTTTCTGTCGCTCGACCTGGTTTACGGATATCCTATAAGTGTACCCATGTATGAATTTCTGCTCGAAAATGGCTTGTCTAAAACTGAATATCATTGGTTTATGAACAACGCAAATACTTACAGGTGTATCATGGGGAATGATTATTATATTACAAATGAACACCTGGTGCATGCAAATGGTAGCACAAGCGCATCGGGAGAGATATTCGGATATCATGTAATTACGCACCAATATTTTATGCGTTATAACCTTCCAGTTATGCATACCGAAACTAACCTGCTGGAACCACTTTCGGTAAACTGGTTAAAAAAGCAGTGGACCAACGCTTATCATCTACGGCAGATAGGGGTTCCCCTGCTGGGATTTACCTGGTATAGCCTTATCGATCAGGTGGATTGGGATACAGCATTACGGGAAGATAACGGTAAAATTAATGCACTGGGATTATTCGATATTAACCGAAAGATACGTCCTGCCGGAAAAGAATATAAAAATTTAATCCAACAATGGTCGGCCATATTAGATACTGAACCGTTTGGTGTACATCTGTAAATGGGGTTTGTATACCCCACAAATGTCGAATATTTGCAACACCAACAATATCAGATATAAGTTATAGACTGGAGTTCAAGGCTTTAATTAATGGCACGAATTTTCTATACTTTATACTGTGTCTATTAAATTTATTGATTATGGTAAATTCAAAAAGTGTTTAACAAAAGGTCACACTCGAAAAGAGGAAGACAATTTTAGAAGTACTTATAAGAATTTTAAATGCAGTAAATTAAGTGGTAACAACAGTTAAATTGTAAGTAAATGTTTTCATGGTTTGATGAGGTTGTCTCGAAAAGTAAGACTTATAGGGTTTTATGTAAGAGATAACCTCATTTTACTTGATTTTTTTAAAATACTTATCCCTAAAAACAAAAAAATATGAGAAAGCTCGAAATAAAATACCCCGTAATTAAGCTACTGATTCTGATTTTGATTCCGGTAGCCATTTCTTGTCAAAAAGACGATGATGATAAAATGACTGAAAAAGAGCATAACATTGAGCTCGAAACAAGTCAGGAGATACCTACAGTAATAAACAGGAACGAAAAAGGTACTGCAAATTTAAAGCTTTACGAAGACAGCACCCTGAGTTTTAAAATATCAGTTTCCGATTTAAGTGCCGACGACCAGCTAACAGTTGCCCAGATTCACACAGGAGGACCAGTTGATGTTGGTTCGCCTGTTATTGTTCTGGTAGATAATTCTGCGATAAAATTCAACGGAAATTCGGCATCGGGAACCGTAAAACTTAACAGTTCACAGTTTAATGCTGTTAAAAATGATGGTGATTTTTATGTAAATGTACATTCTACCAAGCTTCCACTGGGATTGGTTAGAGGGCAGCTTAATAAAACAATTACATATGCACAGAATATTGATCTTACAGCCATGAGCAATCCTTTACGTCCGGAAACAGGAACTGCCATCCTTCGCATGGATAAAGACAGTACCTTGTTTTATAAGGTATCGGTAAATAATCTAACCGAAGGGGATATGCTTACCAGCGCGCAGATTAATGTGGGTGCTTCAGGGGTTGAAGGTCCATCCATCATTTCTCTCTATTCATCATTCGATGAGTATGGTACTGCTAAAAGTACCGATTTAACGGGCTCACAGGCAAACTTTCTTTTGACATCTCCGGTTTATATATCCGTAAGTAGTGAACAGGTTCCGGGAGAATTATTAAGAGGACAGATAAGATAATCCGGGGATTGATCAAATCATAACCCTCAGGAAATGTAAGATAAGGTTAGTTTTATTAGTAAAATCCTGCGACCGTACTTCATCCAGAAGGAAAGTCAAAGGATTTTTTTATGTTTTAAAATTAAACTTGCTATGCCCAAATTATTTAAACACCAGCAACTTTCGATAACCAAATAATTTCTGAACTCACAACCAATAATAACCCAAGGTTTTCGTTAACTTATAGTCCGTTTTTTAAACCATACCATGCTAACTATGAATTGCCTTCGCGAATGGACTTCACATCGGATTAAATTTTTAATTTCCAGCTTAATTTTAAGTTTTCTGGTTGTTAAGCCCGCTATTTATGCGCAAACAATTCAAATCAACTATATTAATACGGATAATTTTCCGGTAATCGAAGCCGGGTTTTCAGCTACCACACCTGAAGGATCGAAAATTTACAATTCCAGTGTTTCCGATTTTCTGATTTCGGAAAACAATAAAAACAATAAAGTTATAGAAGTTATTAATCCACAACAGATTTACCAGCCTGTTTCTATAGTTTTGATGATTGATATTTCCATGTCCATGCATGGTTCCCGAATTTCGCTTGTAAAGGAAGGGCTTGCTGATTTTGTCGATCTTATTCCTTTGGAGACCTCCGAAATAGCCATAGCTGCTTTTAGTGACGAAACATATATTTATACCGATTTTACCCAAAGTCGCTCTCGTATCATTT
>JAAUTT010000457.1 GCA_012031335.1 Bacteroidales bacterium
AGGAAAGTTTAGGGAACCCGTAGGAAACTAAATATTACAGTATCAATGAAAAACGCTTTTAAATCCACAATAAGAACTTTCGCCCGTAAGCCTGTCATTAACCTGATCAATCTCGGAGGGTTAGCAGTTAGCCTGGCGCTGGTAATTATCCTTTCTCTGTATTGTTATGCTGAGCTAACCACAGACACACACCATAAAAACATCGACAGGGTTTACCTCTACGCCGAATTGGGAGAAAGTATGTATATGCCAGGTATATTAAAAGAACAAATTGATTTGAACGTCCCTGAGGTTGAATCAACGGTAAGAATAGCCGGTTCCTGGGAAGCTCCGGCTTTTCAGGTAGAGGACAAAGAACCCGTAACATCCGACATTGTTTTTGCCGACGATGATTTCTTCGAGCTTTTCACCTACAGAGCCATCGAAGGAAACCTGGAAACTGCTTTAAAGGAACCTTTGACGATAGTAATTACAAAATATCTTGCCGGTAAACTTTTTGGCGTTGGCCCTGCTCTTGGTAAAACAATAAAACTGAATAACAATAATCTATTAACCGTTTCAGCAGTTATCGACGGATCGGAAGGAAATTCATGTCTTTCCTTTAATTCCATTACTTCCATGGCTACCCGCAAAATTGTCCAACCTAACGAGGGTGAATTTACAAAATGGGAATGGGCAAATTTTCAAATGTTTATAATGCTCAAAAGAGAAGTAACTCCTAAACATATTGCAAATAAAATCCTTAAAGTTATTCCCGACAATTCTAAAAATCTTTATACAAAATTAAAGCTGAATCCTTTCGCAAATATCTATTTTTCGAACCTATTGCAGTTTGAACAGAGCTTCTTAAAGATAGGAGACAAAACCAAAGTTATGGTTCTACTAATGGTGGCTATTCTTGTACTCATCATTGCACTGGTAAATTTTATAAATATCTCTTTGTCGCAATGGATGGAAAAAATAAGGCAAACGGGAGTATTAAAAGTTATGGGAGCAAGAAAAGGAGACATCTTTAAAAGTAAGTTATTTGAAACCTTGCTGTTTTTTCTTTTATCTTTTCTTCTAGCGCTTTTATTAGTGTGGAGCCTTTCAATTTTAATATCTCAATACACCAGAATTCATTTCAATCCAACCATTCTGGTTCATCCTACATTTCTTTTAATGTCCATTTCAGTAACCTTGTTCATTGGAATTATCTCCAGTATTCTGCAATTATGGCACATTTCTTCCTCGAAAGTGACTGATAACCTTAAGGCAACCTTCTCTAAGGAAACTTCCGGTTCAGTAATCAGAGGAACATTGGTAACCTTTCAGTTTATTATTGCTATTGTACTCATAGCCTTTACAATTCTTATACAAAAACAGGTTAAGTTTGGAAGCAATGACCTGGGTTTAAACAAAGAAAACATTATTGGAATTAAACTTACCAACCCTCTGAACGAGAAAAAAGAAGTATTAAAGCAAACGATCCTGGAAAAACCAGGCGTTTCAAAAGTATCGTTTACACAATATTTTCCGGGGAAAACACTTTCACATTGGACTACAATCGAGAGTGGAACAGATGGGGGAAAAACATACGCTTTCGACACCTTTAATGCCGATGAAGCCTTTTTCGATATTACGGGATTGGAAATAAAAGAGGGGAGGTTTTATAAAGACGATCTTACAACAGATAAGGACAAACTACTTGTAAACGAAACCTTTGTCAGGGAAAATAAGCTTGATAATGCCATTGGCATGAAGCTAATGATTGGAGTAATGATCGAGGCCAGACCTGCAGAAATTATTGGCGTGATTAAAGACTTTCATTACAAGTCGTTCGATCAACCTATTGGTTCACTGGTGATCCGAAACAATTCCTGGGTTTCGTATTGCCTGATAAGTTTAAACAGCAAAGATTTCAATTCCCTTCATACTACAATCAAAGAAATAAAAGAAGCCACCGCACGACTTTCGCCAGGTTTCCCTGTAGAAATAAGCTTTATGGATCAGGCTGTTGAGAAAATGTATCAATCGGAAATCAGTTTTAGAAAAACCTTTATGCTGTTTTCGAGTTGTGCCATTTTTATATGTTGTCTGGGGATATTGGCCATGTCGCAATTGGTATGCCAACAACGTACAAAAGAAATCGGCATCCGCAAAGTAAACGGAGCCCGAACAACCGAAGTAATGTCCATGCTTAACCGCGATTTTATTAAATGGGTTGCCATTGCCTTCGTTATCGCCTGCCCCATTGCCTGGTATGCCATGCATAAATGGCTCGGGAACTTTGCCTACAAAACTGCATTAAGCTGGTGGGTATTTGCAGGGGCTGGGGCAATAGCCATGGTAATTGCTTTGCTAACGGTTAGCTTCCAAAGTTGGCGGGCAGCAACGAGAAATCCGGTGGAGAGTTTGAGGTATGAGTAGTAAGTAAGAAATGCTTCTAAAAAAATAGGTATAAAAAGTGGAAATATGTATTGGAACTATCTAAAATCCGGATTCCGAAACCTTTACAGGAATAAACTTTTTTCGGTAATCAACATTACTGGTTTTTCATTAGGCTTAGCTGTTTTTTTTCTAATTGTTTTATGGATTAATTATGAAGTTGGATTTGACCGGTTTCATAAAAATGCCAAAAACATTTACAGGGTTGTTGCTGAATTTGATCAAAACGGCATTGTTGACAACTTCGCAAACACTCCTGCCCCATTAGGACCAGCCCTAAAAGAAGAATTCCCCAATGTAATTGAATACACAAGGTGTGCTCAGATAGAGAAAAATTTTATTATCTCAGGGAATAACCAATTTTGGGAAAATCTGTTTTTTGCTGATGAGGGAATTTTTAAAGTTTTCAGTTTAAAATTAAGGGCTGGTAACACGGCAAACATACTCTCCTCTCCAAGTAACGTAATTATATCGCAACGGGTGGCTGAGAAGTATTTCCGTGACGAAAATCCAATAGGGAAAACCATCTCAATAGGAATTAACAATCAGAGTACTTTTACAATTGCGGGAGTCCTGGAAGATGTTCCTTCCAATTCGCAGTTTAAAATCGATTTTCTTTTGCCTTTTAACAACCTTTCAAGAAACTCAGGTTGGGATATTTGGAATTATACCACATACATTCTAGTTGACAAACAAAACGATTATAAAAGTCTTGAAAGCAAACTGCAGTGGTTTACAAAAATGTACCAGCTTGATCCAACCACAAAACTCCACCTCCAGCCGTTTGTCAACATACACTTGTTTTCGAACCTACGTAATGACCTGTCCGAAAATGTATATTATCCCAAACTGATTTTATATGTGGCAATAGCAATCATTATTTTGCTTTTGGCATCCATAAATTTTATAAATCTGAGCCTTGCCAAATCAACACTAAGGAACAAAGAAATAGGAATACGGAAAGTTATAGGTGCAAATAAAAAGCAACTAAGGTTCCAGTTTATAGGCGAATCATTCATTATTACTCTCATTTCTTTCCTTATATCAATACCTTTTATTTATTATTTTTTGCCTGTTTTTAATCAATTTGTAAATAAGAATATCGCTTTGAGCCAATTTCTAAATTATGGTTCAATTGCCTTTATACTTGTTCTTCTATTAGTATTGACCCTTGTAAATGGACTCTATCCTGCATCAGTCCTGTCTTCAGGCAATCCTGCCGGCATTTTAAGGGGGAATTTAAGCATTAAGCAGAACTCCATTAAATTTGTGAGGCAGTCATTTATTGTGTTTCAGTTTGTGGTTGCTATTTTTTTTATCAGCGGAACTTTAATAATTAAATCGCAACTTAATTTCATTGGACAAAAAACCTAGGTTTCGACAAAGAGCATGTTTTAATAATACCGATATTTTATAAAGGAATAATAGAGAAAGGCGATTTGCTCGCCGCTGAAATCAAGAAAAGCACATCGGTAAAGGAAATTTCATTTACAAGTTACATGCCAACTGAGCAAGGGTATAATCAGAACGTTTGGTGGGAGGGGATGCAGGAAAACCACGATGAGTATTTAAACTGGATATCCGCCGACGAAAATTTTATTAGCCTGATGGGAATAAACCTGCAGCAAGGCAGGAACTTTGATAAAAACATGGGAAGCGATAAAGATGCTTATATTATCAATGAATTAGCCCAAAAGAAAATCGGTTGGAAAAACCCTATAGGTAAAATTATGGATATTACCGGGAAAGGCGAAGTCATTGGAGTTGTCGATAACTTCAATTTTAAATCGTTACATAATTTCATCGAACCGGTTGCTTTAAAAATTTACCCGGGTATCTACAAATATTTATACATTAAAACTCTTCCCAATTCAGTTCATTCTGCATTAAACGATATCAGGAAAGTGTGGTCAGGATTATTCCCGGATAGATCTTTCGAATACACATTTCTGGAGGATAATCTAACCGAAGTATATAAAAAAGAGGTAAATGAAAGTGAGACTATAAAGTACATAAGCATTTTTGCCATTCTGATTGCATCAATGGGTATTTTAGGTTTATCGTCGCTGCTGGTAACGAACAGAACGAAAGAAATTGGCATACGCAAAGTAAACGGTGCCCGTATTTCCGAAATATTAAGCATGCTTATCCGTGACCTGGTGAAATGGGTGGCTATTGCATTTGTGATTGCCACTCCCCTTGCATATTTTGCCATGCATAAATGGCTCGGGAACTTTGCCTATAAAACCGCATTAAGCTGGTGGATATTTGCAGCAGCAGGTATAATAGCACTTGTAATTGCTTTGTTAACGGTGAGCTTACAAAGCTGGCGTGCAGCGACACGTAATCCGGTGGAGAGTTTGAGGTATGAGTAATGGAACAGTACTAGTACGAAGTAGTGAGTATAAATACAAAAGATAAATCCCATCCCATATAGTAATCACCTGCACATGTATATAAAAGTTATATACG
>JAAUTT010000458.1 GCA_012031335.1 Bacteroidales bacterium
CTTTGTAGACGGTTTTTTGCTCCCCCTTCAGGACTTGAACCTGAGACCCTCTGATTAACAGTCAGATGCTCTAACCAACTGAGCTAAGGAGGATTGTTGTCTTCTGCTATTTGCAAAAGCGATGCGAAAATAACAGCTTTATTACTATTTTCCAAACATTTTAAAAAATTTATCCTATTAAATTTTCCGGGGATAAATTTCGAATGCCCTGGCCGGATTAATCCTGATTAGTTTTCCACTTCCATGTCCGTGAAATTTGATTGTTTCAATAAGGGTATCAAGGCTTTGTGAATAGCAGTATATCCTTTATAGTATCCTCCGTTTGCTTCGCCTACATGGTACCATCCAGCATCGTGCGAGATTAATACCTGATCGAGAAAGCCTGTGTTTTTGGCATGGCTTATCAGCTCAAGATATCTTTGGGGGTTATCCCAGGCTATACCATCATAACTGGCCCAGGCTCCCAGGCTTAATACCTTTTTATGTTTTTCCGGATCTTTTTCGGATTGGGCATGTACCCACACAAAAGCAGCAGGATGAACTTTGAATTCTTTCAGGATAGCAATTTGTTCGAAGGCAGCATCGGCCTCACCTGTATGCGAAAGGATTGGCAACCCGCTTTCGAGGTGTGTTATAGCTGCTGCTTTTACCAGGTTTTGCTGAAAGGATTTAATCGGAGCCTTATCGACCGAAATTTTTATAAATCCCGGTTTTATGCCGGTACCTTCAATTCCGTTGTTCCATTCTTTAAGCCACCTGTCGGCCAGTTGTGAAGGAGTTTCGGTAAAAGCATAGTCAGGAAGGTATTTTCCATCGCGGGTGCCGTAAAGTCCGGTGTTGGTAATGATATTCAAGCCCGAAGCCATGGCGAGTTCCTGCAACAGAAGCACATCCCTGCCCAGAAACTGAGGTGTACATTCGGCAAAGGTGTTATAACCAAGCGATTTAAGCTCTCTCAGGTAGGGGATAATTTTATCGAAGGCCTCTTTACGATCATATCGGGAGGGGGTTACTTCTTTAGCGCCTATAAAATCCACAAGCACATGTTCGTGTTGTAAAAACCAGCCCGTTTTGTCAGGGTCGAGTTTGCCCGACACTGTTTGAATAAAACTTCCTCCGGCAAATTTGCATATTCCGGAAGGCAGAACTGAAATTAAGCCGGTTGCTGCCGATTTCTTTAAAAATTCTCTCCTTTGCATCATTGTGGTATATATATACTTAAGACCAAAGTTAAGCTAAAGTGTTCATACAATCATTCGGGAAATCAAATACGGAATAAAAAATTTCTAATTTTAAATTTTACAAACCTGGACATTTTTGGTGTATACCGATAATCTCCGGTGAATAATGAATTACGTTAAAACCATACAGAATGAATATTTTAGGAATTGGAAATGCTTTGGTGGATTTGTTAATCCGCATCCCAAACGAAGAATTACTTACGGAGTTAAATGTCCGAAAGGGTTCGATGGAACTTGTGGGGAAAGATGTGATAGGTGATGTAGTAAATAAAACCTATCATCTGGAAAAAAGCAGGTGTCGGGTGGGTCAGCTGCCAATACGATATATGGGATTGCTTCACTTGGAGGTACTACCGGATTTATTGGTACCATCGGGAATGATAATTTTGGCAGGGTGTTTACCGATAACCTGAAAGAAAGCAAAATAGTTCCTTATCTTTTCGCGGGAGATGGAGAAACAGGTGTTGTTGGTTCTTTGATTACCCCAGACTCGGAGCGCACTATGACAACCTTTTGGGTGCTGCCGGTAATATTTCCACCTCTCAGATAAACCGCACCATACTTAGTCAATATCAGTTTATGCATATTGAGGGATACCTGGTTTTTAACAGGGCGCTCATTGAGTATGCAGCAAGATCGGCTAAAGATTGCGGTCTAAAAGTATCGCTCGATCTTGCCAGTTATAATGTGGTGGATGCCAATGTCGATTTTCTTCTCGATCTTATAAAAAATTATGTGGATGTTGTTTTTGCCAATGAAGAAGAAGCGCGATCGTTAACCGGAAAAGAGCCAGAAGAAGCACTGGATGAAATTGCTGCTATGACCGATATTGCAGTTGTAAAGACGGGCAAAAGCGGATCTATGATAAAAGCCGGTGGACAGAAATATAATATACAGGCTATTGAAGCCAATGTGATAGACACTACAGGAGCCGGAGACCTCTATGCAGGTGGCTTTATCTATGGAATGTCCAAAGGACTGAACCTTGAAAAATGCGGAAAAATAGGAGCCCTTCTTGCCGGTAAGGTGATAGAACAAATCGGAGCCAAAATACCTGCAACGTTATGGCCTGAGATTTTGAAGCAGGTTTCTGTTATCGAATCAGAATAGACCAAAAAGCTCCGCATCTATTTTGTTGATTACATTGCGCAGGTCTTCGGGATTTTCGGAAAAATTGGTATTATCCACATCTACAATAAGGAGTTTTCCAAATTTGTAAGAATTAACCCAGGCCTCATAACGTTCGTTCAATCGTTTTAAATAATCGAGGCGAATGCTGTTTTCATATTTTCGGCCTCTTTTCTGAATCTGGTTTACCAGGGTAGGTACGGAGGCACGAAGATATATCACGAGATCGGGTGGTTGTATTAAGGAAGATATTAACTCGAACAAAGCCAGGTAATTATCAAAATCGCGTGTAGACATTAAGCCCATTGCATGCAGATTCGGTGCAAAGATATAGGCATCCTCATAAATGGTGCGGTCCTGAATTACATTCTTGCCCGATTTTCTGATTTTCAAAATCTGGTTAAAGCGGGTATTTAAAAAATAAACCTGCAGATTAAACGACCACCGCTGCATCTCTTCATAAAAATCGTTGATATAGGGATTGTCATCTACATCCTCGAAATGTGGCTCCCAGTTATAGTGTTTTGACAGTGAGCTTGTGAGTGTTGTTTTCCGCTTCCAATATTTCCGGCAATCGCGATGTGCATAAAAAATCTATTATTGAATATTTATTAATGAACGCAAAATATGAGTTTTATAGTTTGCTGTTTAATTATTTTGATTAACAAAGGGTAGGCATGTATGATCAGGTTAACTTCAAGGTTTAACAATTGCAGGATAATGTTTTTTTATGACAGCCGTTCCTGAATTTTTAACAGCTCTTCTATATAATGCCTGTCGTTTGCAAGTCGTGGTACCTTGTTCTGACCGCCCAGTTTGCCTTTTTCCTTGAGCCATTCAAAAAACAGCCCCTCTTTAACTTTGTGAACAATGGGAAATCGCAGGGTTATATTTTTGTATCGTTTAGCTTCGTAATCGGAATTAACGGAGCATAAAGCGTTGTCGAGCAAACTGGAGAAATATTCCATGTTATCGGGCTCTTTTTCAAATTCTATGAGCCACTCATGTGTTCCATTGCTGCTATTTTCCATATAAACAGGTCCGGCAGTATATTCCTTAATCATGGCTCCCGTTTTTTCGCATGCAATTATCAGGGCTTTTTCAGCATTATCGATCATTAATTCTTCTCCGAAGGCATTGATATAATGTTTTGTGCGTCCTGATATTTTTATTCGGTGAGGAGAAAGAGAAGTAAAGGTAACGGTATCTCCGATAACATAACGCCACAAACCCGAATTGGTAGTGATTACCATAGCATAATTGCGGTTCATTTCCACTTTATCGATGGTGAATGCCTGTGGTGTTGAGGAGTTAAGCTGTTCGAGCGGAATAAATTCGTAAAAAATACCATAATCAAGCATCAGCAACATATCGTCGCGGCAGGGATCGTCCTGAATTCCAAAAAAACCTTCACTAGCATTGTAGGTCTCCATATAATGCATATCTGCCGAAGGTATAAGATTTTTAAACTGCTCACGATAAGGTCCGAAGCTTACACCGCCGTGGGTAAACAATTCTAGGTTGGGCCATACTTCCAGCAAATTATTTTTACCGGTGTATTCGAGTATATATTTTAACAATACAAGGTTCCATGAGGGGACGCCTGCAATGTTGGTAACATTTTCCCTGATGGTTGATTCGGCAATTTTCTCAATTTTTTCTTCCCATTTGTCCATCAGGGCAATATCTTGTTTAGGAGTACGGATAAAATCGACCCAGAAAGGAAGGTTTTCGATTAAAATTGCCGAAAGATCCCCATAAAAGGATTGGTTACTGAAATTGTTAATTCTGTGACTTCCGCCTAAGGTAAGCCCTTTACCGGAGTAAATTTTTGTTTCGGGATAAAGGTTGGTATAGATAGCCAGCACATCTTTCCCTGCTCTGAAATGGCAATCTTCAAGTGCCTCCTTGCTAACCGGGATAAATTTGCTTTTATCGTTTGTTGTTCCCGAGGATTTTGCAAACCATTTTATTTCGCCGGGCCAGAGTATATTTGTTTCACCTTCGCGCAGTCTTTCAATATAGGGTTTTATGTCATCGTATGTTTGAACAGGTACATTATTCTGGAATTCGGGTATATTGGTAATATCTGCATAATTATATTTTTTACCCCATTCTGTTTCGGCCGATTTCTGTATCAACTTCAGTAAACTGTCCTGTTGAACGTTAAAGGATAGGATTTGAATAGTTCTATCTGGTGCAGTCTTTTAACATTTAACCAGGAGACAATTGAATTTATAATAGCCATATCAGCCTAAATTTAGTAGTATTTGATTAGCCCGGATCAGTGTTTCATCATTGTTAGCAAAATTAACCCTAAAATACCTTAACTCGTTTGGGTCGTGATAAAAAAACGAAAAAGGGGTAACATTTAGTTTATGTTGTTCCAAAAGTTGCTGACAAAATGCTACATCCTTCAGTCCTGAAACTTTGGAGTAATTGATTACCTGAAAAAAGCTTCCGGTAGAGGGGAGAAAACTTAATCCGGTATTCTTCAGGTTATTCAACAAAAGATTACGTTTCATC
>JAAUTT010000459.1 GCA_012031335.1 Bacteroidales bacterium
ACTTAAAAATGCATCAAAATTAGCAGTGGGTGCATTAAGTTTAAATGAACCTAAATAAAGAGAATCTTTATAGTATCCAGATATATAATAGTTCAATCCCTTTATTCCTAAACTATAAATTCTTGTAGAATTGCTTTTACCTAAAAATACCTTACTCCAAATATAATTTGCATCAGAATCAAATTTTGCAACAAAATTTGTAGTTTTCCCGATTGAACTAAATTTATTACCAGTAAAATTAATGGAATCAGTAAAGACTCCACAAATTATTATATTATCATCCTTATCAACACCCAAGTCAAGAGAGTTTTGAAGTGTTTGTCCAGTTCCAATCGCTTTGACCCAATTAATAGCTCCTGTGGTGTCATAATTTGCAATAAATATATCTCGATCTCCTAGACTGGTTTTTACCGTTCCATCAAAATCACAGGTTCCTTGAAAAGATCCAGTTATTATTAAATTACTACTGTCGGTACTTAATGCTAATCCGGTTCCGCTATCATTACTTGGACCACCGTATTTTTTTGGTCCACTTTTAATTCTCCTATTTTATTATACTTACAAATAAAAATATCATTCCCACTTGAAGTTAATTGATAAGAATTTTTAAATACAGTACCAGAAAAATTTCCCAAAATATAGATGCTTCCGTTCTTATCAATCACCGATTTAAATGAGCTGCTATTACCAGAGCCGCCATCATTTCTGACCCAATTAACATCCTGCGAAAAAACATTAATAGAGGTTTGAAATAAAATAAAAAATGCTAATAAAAAATTTTTCATATTTAGCTATTATCAGTTCCTTGTGTATGAAAATCTTCTGATAAACCATCAGGGTTAGCAGCCGTTATCCTTATTTTAAAGATAAATAATTTCGGTTTTTTCCAATCCTTTTTGACATTCATATCAATTGTTTTTTAAATAATTTAACGATTTTATCTCTTAAAAATAAAGATGGGTTTTCCAAATTTATACCAATATTAGTCATTCTTTGCACGATATCACCAGCTTGTCTACCTCGAATTAAATTTCTAATTATATCATTTGAAAAGGTTTCTGAAAAAGATTTCCCCATAAAGTATCTTGGAATAATATAATTTGATTCACTAATACCATAGGTTAATAAAAGCAACCGAAGATCAATCGTTGGATCTTTAAACTCCATATTATACCGTAATGAAATTCCTTTTAAATATGCACCCCCGTTATTTTTCCCTGGCTTAATCATAAACATACGTTTTCTTTTTTGAAAAAGAACATTAATATCTTTTAATGCCAAAATTCTTAAAGCCCAATTTATTTAACTTTTTAATAGAAATTAGTATTTCAAATAATTTAGCTTTATAACTGGTCTTCTTTTTTTTCGGTGGCCAACTAACCGTCGCATTCCCCCCTGCCCAATCAACAAAGTTCTAATGCCCTGTTTTTTTGCCTTCTCCATAATATCCAATATCCAATAAGCATTGGCGGCGGCATGGATTGGTTCATCCTGTATCTCCAGCATCTTTTCCACGCCTTCCAGCGGACTAAAATCTTCGGCCTTGCAAAGGTAATATCAATATTTCCGCAGTGGTCGGCTACTGCCTGGGCCAATGGTCCTTCATCGCCTATGCGGTTGGGTGGCACCAGGCCTGTGGTATCGTAAAGGGGTACTGCTGTAAAAGCGGGGAGGCGTTTGCCTTCTTTCTTTAGCTCCCGGGAGGCAAGGGCGCATACCGAACCGCTGTCGAGGCCTCCACTCAGGGTAGCTCCTACTGGTCCGTAACTTCTTAATCGACATTTCACTGCTTCGGTATAAATATCCAGAAACAGATCGATGTATTGTTGTTCTTCTTTTAACCTCAACTCGGGTGTATGCTCAAGGTACCAGTAACGGTGTGTTTTTACACTTCCATTTTCAAGTACCAAAGTGTGTGCCGGTGGTAACCTGTAAATATCCTGATAACAGGTTTCGGGACCTCCTTCGTTCCAGCCCACCAGTATCTGGGCTACTTTAGGCTCGTTTACTTTCTTTTCGATTTCTTTAAAACAGAGGATGCCTTTTAAGGAAGAGGAAAATACAAAAAAGTCTTTCCCCTTATAATAATACAGGGCAGTGATACCATGGTGATCGCGGGCAACAAAAAGGCGTTTCTTCGATATGTCCCAAACGGCAAACGACCAGTCGCCCAGCAGATGATCCACACAATCTTCTCCCCATCGCTGGTATGCCCGCATAATAAAATAAGAATCGGGAAGACTCATGGCTTCCTGTGGGGTTATACGAAACAGGCGGCATAGTTCTGAGCGATTGTCAATCCGGGCTCCGGCAGTAAAAACAAAGTTATCCGAGGTGTCGGTAAACGGCATTTTCTCAAAAACCGATTCGGGAGTATTATACAGGAGAAGATTACCCATTGCGGCATCATTCCCGAGCCATTGTCCCTGACCATCGGGTCCCCAGAAATCCATAGCCTGTTTCATGTTATCCAGCATGGCAGGTTGTACCGGCTGGTTATTCAACATTACTATGCCATAGATCACGCTCATGTTTTTTGATAAAATGGTAACAGGTCGATGCCAAAAATACGTAATTTATAGTATCCGAGTCAAATATGTTGCATAAATTACTATGAACTTTAACAACTTTCGTCTCTGCGGTTTATTTTACGTTTAAAGTGGCCTTCAGTTGGTTTTAGGAGGTGTAATGTTAGAGAGTTTTGATCAATATAACTTTTCGAGGGACGAACTGATTCTTTGGGTATAATTTACCGCCATATAATTCGAAAAATGCTCCTGAGTCCGCCTCTCGCCTTTTGGTAATTGACACTTTTATTCATGCGCACGGACGCTTTTGTCGATGCGCATCGACAATTTTTATCGGTGCGCATGTATCATTTTGTCCGTGCGCATGGACAAAATGTTGCATGCGCATGGACAAAATCATACAAAATATCATATCTCCTATCAGCGTAAACTGTAACGGAAGCTGCGTAAAATGTTAAAGTTTAAACACGAAGCCACTTCCATCACAAAGAAAATTCACCCGAATATCTCTACCTTGTGTCTTTGCGTCTTCGTGTTTAAACTGTATTCAGAAAGATTTATTCTCCCTACCTCGACCTAATTTCCTTTCGCATAAACGTAATATACGAAAGCACAAAACAGAGGATGCTGGCAGCAATCAGACCTGTTACCTGGGGCCACACAATCAGCAGACTTTGTCCCAGTGGAAGTGCTCCCGGCAGTGTACCCACCATCTGCTCCATACTTAATGGCCCTATGCTTCTTACAGAGGGTACCAAAAGTGTTGTGGTGGCTTCGCTGAATAACTGATTGGGCATTAACCAGGTCAATCCTTTTATGAGTTTCCCGTAACAAGGGCAGCCGATGGCGACATCATAGCCGATGGTTCAAGTACTTTCGATACAAGGTTGATAATCATCGGGTAAAAATGGTAAAAAGTAACCATACAGCAATTCCCGTCAATGCTGATGTTGCGGGTTGACGAAATCGTACCGAGAAAAAAATGGATAAATTCAACCAAAAAGCAACATACACAAAACTCAATAAAAGAAAGGATATGACTCTCAGAAATTCTTCGGCAGTGGGAGGAATGCCTATCACCACGAGTCCTGTACCTATCACCAGAAAGCCGAGTACAAACAGCATCACGCATATAACCGCAAATGCCGCAACAAATTTGGCATTGATAAAATAATCGCGGTGGATGGGTTGCGATAATACCCTGCTGAGCGTTCCACGGTTATACTCAGAGTTAATGGCATCAAAACCCAGACTGATTCCCAGCAAGGGACCGAGAAAACTGATAAAGACAAAGAAGGATGGCAAAACTTCCATCCGAAAGGGTAAACATTTTAAGAAAGAAAAAGGCATCTTCCTGGTTAGCAGAAACCGAAGCTTTCCCCATTCCGGTAAGTGCCGAAAAAATAGAGCCAAAACATGTAAGGGCTATAATAAGAATGAGTATGATAAACCTCCAGCTTCGTATATGGTCGGCCATTTCTTTATAAACAAGCGCTTTGAAGGGATGAATACTTCTTCTGCTGTCCTGGCCGGACGAGGGTCTATTATGCAAAGTTCCAATCAGTGTTTTTAATTTTCGGCCAGGCGATTGAAGTAGATTTAATGACTTATCCATGGTTAGCTCCTCCTTCAAAATATCGGTAATAAATTTCGTCGAGACCGTATTCCTTTTTGTTCAGATGATATAGCGATGCACCCGCCTTAACAAGCGTTCCGGCAATTTCGGAAGCAATATCGCGCGAACAACCTATTTCATATAATCCGTTTTTCTTCTGCACACTTTCGATTCCTGCAATGCCTTTAAGGGTGCGCGATAGCCATTCTTCTGAGTTATCACTGCTTTCAAATCCCAGCTCAATCATATAGGGATGATGGTTTAAAAGTTTTTGCGACAGCGATGCAATATTGCCTTCGGCAAGCAATTTACCATTGATAAACAGGCCCACCCGGTCGCACACCTGTTGCACCTGATGCAGATGATGGGACGAGAACAATACCGTAAGTCCCTTTTCCTTGCTTAATTCTACAATTAAACCCAGAAATTCTTTTACACCTTTGGGATCTATTCCCAGCGTTGGTTCATCCAGAATAATTACCTCGGGGTTTTTAATCAGTACATCTGCCAATCCGAGCCGCTGCCGCATCCCTCTGGAGTATTGCCCCGTTTTTTTATTTCCGGCATCAAGTCCTACCCTGTTCAACAGAAATGTTGCCCGTTCTGAAGCTTCGCGCCGCCCAATGCCATTCAAAGCGGCCGTATATACAAGGTTTTCCATACCGGTGCGGTCGTCATAAAAGCCGACATCTTCGGGCAGGTAACCAACCCTTTTTTCACCTCAATGGGTCGGGTGGT
>JAAUTT010000460.1 GCA_012031335.1 Bacteroidales bacterium
AGCCTTGCATTGTGCCGTGACCTGGATTGTGATTCCGGTAAGTAGTATTGTAAAAAAGTATTTTTGTTTATGTGCTTCATTTGAAAGACATTAAAGTTAAAAGTACTGACATTCATTAAATTTTATAACCATTAAGACGATATCCTATTGCCAATATTACAAATAAACCGGGAATAATTTCCGATTAATCAATTTCTGTATCTTCAGCTTGTTCGGGGTAAATAATTACATAATTCTGTTCGGCAAAATGCCTCGATAAAATTTTCGGAAGTAATTCCAGCCTTCGATTAAAGGAAACTGTTAACGGTCTTGCGGATACTGCAAAAATGAGGTCGTTCGTTTGTATGCCACCCGATATGGTCGAAATATTCGGATAGTATTCAAATATCATATATCGGACATCGTTAAAAAACCGGTCGTAATGAAGGAATTTTTGAAGCGATTTTTGGGATTGACTGCCTACAACCATTATAAGTTTTGCCCTCAGAGTCACTGTAATACATTTTATTGTGTCCATTAAGTGGATAAACCCCTGTTCTTTCTCGGCATGTGTTGGTAAAAACAAATAAATATTTTTGGCGGTGTTTAGGGGTAAGGAAAATTTTGACACAAACATCATCTGACTGCAGTTTTCAAGAAGATTTTCGACGACATTGCCAAAAAAGTAATTAGCCGTATTTGTTTTCCCGCTCCAATCCTAAAAGTAATTTTTTAACACGAAGCTCCTTCATGGTGCGGTAAATGCCTGTGGGTATATTGATGTCGATTCGGGTAATAGGCCTTATATCAGCATCGGTTTTGGCAAGATTACCCGTTATTTTGTTAATAAAATCTTTGTTATACTGAAGCGATTTCTCAACATGTTCGTCATCCTGAACTACAGATAGCGGATAAATAACAGATGATTTACTCTGACGCGATAAAATGGCAAATTCCAGTATTTTTCCAACACTGATTGGATTTGAAATAGGAACAAGGATGTTTTCGGCTTCATTCTTTTGTAATTCTGGTATTTCAGGTTCGAGCAGTACGATTTTTCTGCCCGAATTTTCTGTTATAAAAGAACTCACGCTGCACGAGACCAGGATAATGAGAATAGTGGCATTCAGGGCTGTTTCCGAAAGAATATTCAAATCGTAACCAACGAGAACTACAGCGATGGTAGCAGCTGCATGCGATGCGCTAAGGCCAAATATCAGATTACGATCGAGTTTTGGAAATCTGTATATGATTTGTGTGAAATAGGCTGCCAGATACTTACTTATAAGAGCAATTATAATCATTACCAGGGCAAAAAGAATTCCATCCAGCCCCAGAAAAAGCACCTTCAGATTGATAAGCATTCCTACTCCAATAAGGAAAAATGGAATAAATAGAGTGTTTCCAATAAAAGTAATCCTGTCCATAAGGGCCGAATTGTGGGGTATAACCCTGTTTAAAGCCAAACCCGAAAGGAAGGCCCCAACAATAGCTTCAATTCCAGCCAGTTTAGCAAATAGCGACGATAATAAAAATATCGCCAGCACATATAGATACTGGGCGCTATCATCCGCCTGAACATTTTTGAAAAACCAACGGCTTAATTTTGGTACCCCCCAAAGTACAAGGAATACAAAAAAAGCCAGAAGAATAGTGAGTCGTAACCCAGAAAAGCCAATCGAGCTTTCCCTGAAAAGATGCAACAATTATTGT
The DNA here is from genome assembly GCA_012031335.1 of Bacteroidales bacterium. The sequence continues at coordinate 1,693 of JAAUTT010000460.1, forward strand.
TAGTAATAGAAGAACTGCAGTATCGGTGATTATAGTACCACCAATGGTAACCACCACCGATTCGCGCCTGGTTATATTCAGTTTATTTACAATGGGGTAGGATACCAGGGTATGGGTAGAGAACATGCTTGCCAAAAGCAGTGCCGAATGAAAGGGGAAGTCAAATAGATGCCTTAAGACGTAATATCCCATTGTTAATGGAATAAAGAATGTAAGGGCTCCGAAAAATATACTTTTATACCTGCTCCGCTGGAAGCTCACCATATTTATTTCAAGGCCGGCGAGAAACATAAGGTACAATAAACCTACTGATGATAAAATTTTTACACCCAAATTGTCGGCTATAAGACCAGTTCCATGCGGACCGATAAACAACCCTGAAATTATGAGTCCGAAAATTGCAGGAACCTTTAACCTTCTTGAGAAATAGGGTGTTATAAGTATGATTAATACAATGATGGCAAATATAATAATAGGATTTTCAACAGGTGTAAAGTCCTTCCAGTATTTGGCCAATGTAGACATAGGGTTAAAATACAAAGATCAACTGCTAAAATTAATATTTATCTGCATCCTTACAATGAATAAGGACAGTTGATCATACATTAAGTTCAAAAAAAAGCACTGCCCATTTTTGAGCAGTGCTTTATATGAATTAAATAGCCTTTATTTTTTAGGAGTTTCTTTGGTTTTGTCGTCTACCACATCAGTCCCCTTCTCGAGCGGTTCGGTACCATACACAATTGCTTCCAGGTCAAACCCGGGAATATCTCCATAAGCGCCTTTGGATTCTTCTTTAGTAAGGAGTATGATGGTACCTCCAAGATTTGCAGCTTTTTTCTGCAGTTTAATAATGGCACTTTGTTTTGCAGCTTTTTTACTGCGGTTGCTCGGTGAGGAGCTGGCTTTAATTACGCCACGGTTATATAAACCATGAGTGTCTTTTTCGTCACGGGTTACAAGTATTGATTCCCACTGTCCCTCCTGAATCATTGTTAAAACAGGTTTGTTAAAAACCTCGACCCTGCCGGTTTTAAAGATAATTTTTTCTATTTCTTTACGGTCAATTGCAAGCGATTCGGTTTTATCCGGGGCGGAATACAATATTGTTGAGGACGAAACATTCAAAACTTTGCAGGGTATCTTCTTTCCTCCAAGACGAACAATTGTGTCAGTTGGAACTTTAGCTGTTTGTGCCAGTAAACTGCCGCAAAAGAATATTATCATCCAAAATGTCGCTAGCTTTTTCATATTCCCGTCTTTTATTTTTCATATATGTATTACTAAGTTAAAATTTTAATTTAATGCAGGCAAATTTTGTTTTAACTCCTTTCGTTTTGCATGCCGATTGATTATTATTTCACTGGAATGGTGAGTTTTAACATTTCCGGCTTCATTTAAAACAAAAAAAATCCCTGTTTCTATTACGCAAATAATCTTTTTTAGTCACGGGATAAACATATGTTTTTTTAAATTTAGGCAGAAATGAAGTCAATCGGTTAATTTTGATGATGAAAACCGTAATTTAAATTTTAACCATTGCCTTAAGAAAAGTATTAACAATGTGGTGTAATTAAGGGTTTTAATTATAAAAACTGGCAATAAATATATACTCAATGTATCATCGTTCCAAAGATAAAATACTTTCTAAAATAGGTTATTATAATGATCAAAAGGGGATTATGAATCGTTATCTCCGCGAGGTCCAAAACTGGAACCCTCATCTTGAAAAATCCAAAAAAGCAATTTTGGAAGGGATGATCGGTAAAAACCGAAACAAAGTTATTGTTTTGGGAAGTGGCTGGCTACTCGATATCCCTCTCGAAGAACTTTCATCCGAATTTGGTGAAGTTTGGCTGGCCGATGTTTACCATCCACCTCAGATAGTAAAAAAAGCGTCGCAGCTTTCGAATGTGAAATTTGTTCAAACGGAGTTAACCGGAATGGCCGAGCAGGTTTATGATGCCACAAAGGTATACCGGAAAACGAAATTTAAAACCCCGGTTGAGGAATTTAAATCTCAATCCCCGGTTGACCTTAATACTTACGATTATGTGATTTCGTGCAATATACTCGATCAACTCGATATAATTCTGATGGATTATCTTCGCGAATACAATGTTTATACTGGCGAAGAAATCGAAATACTTGTAACCAAAATTCAGAAATGCCATCTCGATTCCCTGCCACGAAAAAAGACAACCCTGATATGTGATCTGGAAGAATGGGTGATGGATGCCGAAGAGAAAGTAAGTAATAAGAGATCGCTTGTTAATGTTTCCTTGCCGGGAATTGAAACAATGGCTAGCTGGATATGGAAATTCGACACACAGATGACATATTACCCATTATGTAAAACCTATTTTAAAGTTGCATCCCTATACTTTTGAGGACTAAAAAGAATTATCCAATAAATAACAATTGCGTAACATTCAACTAATATTGCCGCATTATATTTGTCTTAACAAATAGATCATTGTAAAAAGTAGAATATAGTAGTTAGTTAGTTTAGTAGTTGTAATTGTAAAGAGTTCTTCGTGAGAAAAGCTCTTTTTTATTTTATTATAATCCTGTTATAGTTTTTTCGACACTCACATACAAGCCACAAACCGGAAGCATTTGGCCAAGGATATCCTGCTCCGGTTCTTGCTTTTCCCAAATAGCATTTATCCTGAAAGGATGATTGGCAAATAGTTCAGATATGTCTTCCTTATTGTACATGGTGAAATTGTATTTAACAAACGGGTATTCTTCCATGATATATTTCGGGCGGATAGCCATTACAAGTTGCCCTTCCGGCTTTAAAACTCTGTGGATTTCATTTAAAATGGCATGAGGATGTTCCCAAAAATACAATGTATTAACCGTAAATACGTTGTCGAATGTATTGTCGGTAAAAGGAAGGCTTTCTGCATTACCCTTTAGAAAAAAGGCCTGTTTCGATTGAATGAAATTTTGATTTCTCTTACAGGCCTGGTTAACCATCTCTTCAGAATGATCTATTCCTGTATATTTTATGGTAGAATCTTTCAATATTTGTTCTACAAAACAGCCATTTCCCATGCCAATCTCGAGAATGTGATTTCCTGGAATTATTTTAAGCGCTTTGATAGTTTCGATGTTTATCAACTGGTTTCCTACATTCATAAGTTCGCCAACCTCCAGGGCATATTCGCCAT
>JAAUTT010000461.1 GCA_012031335.1 Bacteroidales bacterium
GGCGCATCAATCCCATCCACTCTAATTTCAAATTCCCTTCTCCGTCTGCAACACAAACGTATCCCCATTCCAATAACCCGCAATATTTCCCCTCATACTGCTCATTACTAATCAAGAAATAAAAATTCAGATTAATCATAAAGCTTTTCATCTTTCCTCCATGTACAGCCGCATTGCTATGCGGCTCCATTATCCCTCCCAGCATATCACCATCAAATCCATAATCCCCAAATCCTCCCTATCAAACAACTGCACACTCCCAAAAATCTCCTTTTGAATTCCCGGAATACGGGTTTTGAAAGTTGTATCAGTAATTTCGTTCGAACAAACCTGATCAAGTATTTTTCTGAGGTAACGTCTCAATTCACATCCGGGATCCATTTGGAATAACAATTCCAATTGTAATAACCCGTCTTTACTTATTTTCATCATCCTGCAGAGCCCCTCCGAAAGAAAAATCCGGTCCTCCATAATATGCCAGATCAAAACACCAGCCGATGAGTACAGGGTTTCAATATCAAACAAAGGCTGTTCAGGTGAATGGTTTATTATTTCTACTTGTTGCCAATCTTTCTGCAAAAATGAATTTAAGTGAGGTGAAGATTTCATGCGGCTTAGGTTAATATGCACAAATGTTTACTTTTGAGCCTTTTTGAATTAAATCATGATGTAATTCTCATCATGAAAATTTAATTAAACATAAATAAAATAAGCTTTAAAAGCATAATATAGATATAATAAAGCATATATATAATATATAAAAGCTTAAAATACTGCTTTACAAGAATTAATTGAATTTGTTACTTTTCGGAACACTTACAAATTATTTGAGACGACAGTGGTGTACAACAGGATAAAAGCAGTACTCGCAGAAACCGGAAGAACCAATAAATGGCTGGCAGAACAACTGTCAGTTAATAACACCACTGTTTCCAAATGGTGCAGAAACGAAATGCAACCCCGCATTGAAACCCTGTTTCAGATTGCCTCTGCCTTGAATGTTGATGTGAGAGAATTGTTAGTTTCAACAAAAGAAAAAAAATAAAACATTTTCTCCAGGTACTTTTTCAACCCGTAACTCGTAACCCATAACTCGCAACCCGCAACCCGCAACCCTTACCAATGTTTTACTTCTTCATTATTCCCGAAAAAATTGCTCCAACTTTTCAATTCCTTCACCAAATTTGAATGAATTTGTTTTTTTCAGGGTTAAGATATTTTTTAGCTTCCATTGTATGGATGGAAAACCGCTCAAATCACCTGCACAACACATATTCCAATCTGGATTTCCGCTTTCGAACGAAAGTAAAAATTCTTTATCGGCATCAGTAAGGTTCTGGTTAACTTGTTCGACCAATTCAGTGCGTGCTGTCTCAAAATCGGAATAATTAAATGAAACATCCGTCATTCCCTGGAATTGATTTTGAAGGGCTTGTTTCTGATCTATTAAATGTGGCTGCAGAGATTCGATAAGGGGTTTGTCACTTCCTAACAGATAAAACATGAAACCATTTTTTACTTCATCAAATGATATAATATCTATGTATTTATAATCAAAAATATCCCGTGGATGCTGGCGACTTAATGCTGCAGCTATTTTGCCACCATACAATAGGGTAAAAGGAACGACCTGGGCTGTGCAACTCATCTGAAACTCCGTCTGTGCTTTTTTACATAGCGGCCATTCTTCAACCTCTCCAATAATGCCTCGTTTGATTCCATTTACCTCTATTTTAACCATAGCATTGTCTTTTACACATAACAATTTCCAGGCAGCCGGTTTATGAACTACCCGAATGCCGGGCATAGCCTTTTCCAGTTGAGGTTTCAAACTATTTAGATGGTTGTTTATTTCCTGTAAACTATCTTCTCTGTTTTTAAGCGGGAGATAAGTCAGGTCAATATCCACAGAATATCGGGGCATATCCTTAATAAACAAATCAATAGCTGTACCTCCATGCACTGCAAAATCTTTAATTCGGTAAATAAGTGGCATTATCCGAATTAAAAGAGCGACCTGTTTTTTAAACGCTTCATTCATAATGGTGCAATTCTTTGGGTATGGTTATCTTGTATTCAGGCAGGTAAACTCCATTTTCTGTTAACTTTTGTTTTCCTGTCCCCAAGTTTATTTTGCTTTGGTCTATGCTGTTAAACCACTCATGATTTGCTTTTTGGGCCATGTATAAGAATAATCGTTTTACTTTTATGTTATCAGTATTTTCGAGCAATTCTTGTAAAACCTCCGGTCGCATCGTGGTGAGCTGTTCCATTATATAAAAGAGATCCATATAAGCATACTGATTCGGTGCCAGTAACAGGCATTCAAGAAAAGCCTGTTCCGGGACAGAGGCCAGTATTTCATATCCCTCTTTTTTGAAAGCAGTCAATTGTGGCTTCGAAAAAATTTTCGTTGAAAAGAACTTCATGGAATGCTCAAAATTGGTATTTCTCATCCAATCCGTAACTTTTTCTTCTTTCGGATGGCCTATCATCATTACAGGCTTTCCCATAGGAATATAATGATTAAATCCCGATAGTTCCAAAGCTGAGTGAGCTCCCACATAAAATTCTTTATCCAGTTGAGTGTTATAGCTGGCCAAGGCTGCAAAGGACGAAAGTTTTTCCCTGGTCCTGCACATTACACCTTTTGATAATAAAGTAAACCAACCCGATTTACGGTATTGTTGCATTAATTGGTCCGAATACCCATTTCTGTTCAACCAGGAAGAAAACAAAAGTCCTCCGGCCAAATGATATTGCAATAATTGGTTTAATTTATTTCCTGTATCTATATTCATAATATATTATAAGGATTTAATTCCAACCAAAGATATAAATTACCATCCAATTCAACAAAAAAAGTTAGGTTAATCTATCGATTTAGGTTGAATTTAGATTCAAATTATATAGTATTAATATACAATGAAGATCCGCTTCCAACTTCGAATTTTCCCAGATCTCTTACCGTCTTCTAATTTGGTTCTTCATCCAAAAAATGCTATAGTTCGGAACAAAAGTTCGGAATAAAATTCATAATAATAGGAAAACTCAAGCTTGCAAAAGATCGCGAAGAAATGGGTTATGGGAAATCAAAGTTCGGTATACAGTTCGGTATAAAGTTCGGTATAAAGTTCGGTATAAAATTGTACTAAATAGCAACCTGATAATTCTTAGCTCGAGCAAGCCCATAGATATTATTATTCGTAGTAAAGTTCGTAGTAAAGTTCGTAGTAAAGTTCGTAGTAAAGTTCGTAGTAAAATTGGCGATAGTCTACAAATTAAAATTTCAGAATTGATTTCGTTGTACTTTGCCCGGCTAGGTAAAAAATAGTGCGTAAAAAGTTCTACTTCGTACATAGAAAATAACATGTCATTACATTAAAAGTAATTAAAATTCATATTATCAATATATTATATGTTCCATTTTCGTGCGTAAAAAGTAACATTGTTACATAAACTTACCTATAATAAACGTCTTTAATTAATTTATATTTATACAGCCAACTAGCTATAGTACTGTATTTTACTTACGACTTACGACTTGATACTTACGACTTTTATTATAATTCAAATTTTATAATAAAGCTTAGAATTAGAAAGGTATATTGATTTTTTTTGAACTTTGCACTTTCACTGCACAGATATTATCCAACTTTGCTTCATCAAAAATCACCATCAGATAATTTTATTTAAAAAACAGGAAATAATGACATTACACGAAGCAATATATCAGACTCTTATAGAATCAGATAGGCCAATGACCTCTAGGGAAGTTGCTGATGCAATAAATTCAAGAGGATTATATGCTCGTAAAGACAATGCTGCAATATCGGCAACTCAAATAAAGGCCCGTATCACCAATTACCCTCAGGAATTCGAATATGTGCAAGGTGAGATAATCTTAACTAAAGATAATTCCTGGACCAACATATTAAAAGTCATAAGTACTTGGATAATCTTTTCAGGGATATAATACCGGATCATAAAGGTACTTTGGTAATTTTTCTAATCTTCTATAAGCGTATTTCTGATATTTCTGAATTTAAATCAGATTATAATCTTCCCCTTCAGGCACGAGTGAGTTCATTAAGGAATTCTATTGCACACAATTTATCAGTATCCACCTTTGATAATTTTGATTTTGGTATTCAGTATTTAGCAAATGAATTTGCACAAATAAGTGACTTCTTTTATGAGCAGTTTGCATCGTTGCGTTCTTTGGATGAAAAAGTAGTTTTTGAGGCGCTTAGTGTCTTGAACAGTTTCGAGACTAGTAAGCTTGAGGATAGAAAATTTGGAAGAATTTTTGAATATCTGATTCACAAATCATTTACTGTTAATAAAGATGGCTCCTACTTTACACCACAACCTGTGGCTGAACTCTTTAGCAACCTTGTAAACACTGATACGGTTACAGAGATTTATGACCCGTGTGCAGGTTTAGGTGGGCTATTAACTGAAATCAACAAACAACTAAATCAAAAGCATGTACATTATTTCGCATCAGAAATAAATTCACGAATTGCATCCTTGGGAACACTTAACCTGATATTAAATGGGGTTAGAAATTTCAAGTACAGAAATGCAGATAGTCTGAGAAATCCCTTTGACAAAAATTTTGATCTAATTGTAAGTGATTTACCCTTGATTTCAAAGTTCAACGAAAATATCGATTTTCCCCTTTTCATAACTCTGGCCTTCCAATACCCACCAAAAACGCTGGTACCGCAGCATTAATTCTTTATGTTATTACAAAACTTAAAAAAGATGGGAAAGCTTTTTTAACTGTCCAGAAGGCTTTCTTTACAAAAAGGGCTTTGAAGAAACAACCCGGAAATTCATAATAGATAATGGA
>JAAUTT010000462.1 GCA_012031335.1 Bacteroidales bacterium
ACCGTTTATCAAGTTCTCGGAGCGTAATAGGAATCAAGAAAAAGTCGCCCGAACAAAACTGGTTATCGCAAAAGGATATCCATAATCTTATGTACCTTACCAATATGGAGGTATACAGGCACCAGCGGAATATGCTTATACCTGTTTATATTCCGGTTATTTCGTGGCTCCTGAACAGGTATGTTGCACATCTGCCCCTTTTTAATCTGCTCACGCTGAATCAGCATGTTTTGCCCGACCGGTAAAATGCGAAGAAGAGAAGAAATATACCGTTTCGGTGGTGATTCCTGCCCGAAATGAAAGCGGCAACATCGAAAATGCCATACTAAGGCTCCCTGAGTTTGGCGCTGGTGTCGAAATTATTTATATAGAAGGAAACTCGACCGATGATACCTGGGAAAAGATTAAGGAAATTCAGGAAAAATATAAAGACAAGCGAAAAATACTCATCGGGAGGCAGGAAGGAAAAGGGAAGGCTGATGCCGTAAGGAAAGGATTTGATATGGCTACAGGTGAAATACTGATGATTCTTGATGCCGATCTAACCGTACCTCCCGAGATTTTTACCCATGTTTTACGAAGCCATTGCTACAGGTAAGGGAGAGTTCATCAATGGTTCACGGCTTGTATATCCCATGCAGAAGAATGCCATGCGTTTTCTGAATATGCTTGGAAATAAATTCTTCAGTACATGCTTTTACCTGGTTGCTTTGAGCAACCTGTTAAGGATACCCTGTGTGGTACCAAAGTTATCTTCCGCGATGATTACAAAAGGTTGGTATCGAACAGGAAATTTTTTGGTGATTTTGACCCTTTTGGCGATTTCGACCTGTTATTTGGCGCTTATAAGCTAAACCTTAAAATTATCGATATGCCGGTGCGGTATCAGGAAAGAACCTATGGCGATACCAATATATCACGATTCCGGCATGGATTTATTCTGTTTAAAATGTGGTTTTATGCTGCAGGAAAGATAAAATTCTGGTAATTAAATCCCTAATATTTTGTGCGCTTTGGAAGCGATGGCGTCGAGGTCGATCTGGTTCATACATTTGAAATGTTTCAACGGACATTTATCGAAGCCTATTTTTGAGCAGGGACGGCAACTTAAACCTGTAATACCGTATATTTCGGAATCTTCACCAGCCAGGTAAGGGGTCATGCCAAATTCCGGTATGGTATTCCCCCAAACCGAAAGAATCGTTTTCTTAAATGCTGCGGCGATGTGCATCAATCCTGTATCGTGACTAATTACGAGTTGAGATTGTTTTACAATGGATGCCGATTGCTGGATAGAAAGCTTTCCGCTGAGGTTTAGGCAGCTCTCGCCTATCTGCGCGGTAATATTATTGCCTCTTTCCTCGTCTTCCTTACCCCCCAGGAGAATAACAGGGTAGTGAAGTTTTTGTAAAAGCAGTATAATCTTTTCGTCGGGCAGTTGTTTGGTATTATGCCGTGCGCCAATTACAACAGCCATGTACCCTTTATGAAATATTTCGGGTAAGGATTTGATGTCTAATTCGTTTTCGGAATTTACGAAGAAATCCAGTCCCGCTTTATCATTTTTTACACTGAACATATCCAGCGTTTCCATATATCTGTCAACAATATGAACATTCGGCAGGCGATTCAATTTAAAATTCACCATCAGCCATTTTTCAGTATTCAGCTTATTAAAGGAAAAGGAAACCCTTTTTAATGCCAGTTTAAAGCGGGAACTGCGAAGATTATTATGCAGGTCGATGATAAAAATCAATTTTCAAGCGCTTTCAGCTCTTTTAATAATTGTGAATAGTTATTATCAAAAAGATGGATTTTATGAATGAAGGGGTTATCTTCTAAAACCGGCAGATAAGCCTTTTTGGTCAGATAATGAATCTCTGCACCCTCAATTTGGTTTTTTCAAATTACGGATAACAGGTGTAGTAAGGATAATATCTCCAATGGAACTAAAACGTATTATAAGAAATTTAACCACTATTCGGCAGCAATTTTATTGAAAAATAAAAGTAAAGATAACCAAACTTCTTCATTTCCGGGATGATTTTCCCAAAGCGCTTTCGATCCGTGAATTCCCTCACTCTCTTTCGGAATAAAGAGTGTAAGCAATTCCTCGGGTATATCAGTAACAAGTTCCTGAACAAAAGGTTTTTCTTTAACCGTTGAAGCTACAAAAACAGGTTTATCATAATTTTCCAATGTGGACTTTAAAATAAGTCCGGGCTGGAAATATTCTCCCGGGCTAAAGGCAACCACCGCCAATACATCGGGATGATGATTACCAACTTTCATGACAAGTGATCCGGAATAGGAACTTCCGAACAGGATTATGGGATGAGAAGAAATGCTTTTTATATAAGCCACCGATGCCATGATATCTGTTTCTGCGTCGAGGTAAGAATTGGGGAGGTTTTTTTCAATAGCCTGGGCAGCGGTGAGGTTCTGTATGTAATTTATTTCTTTGCCCGAACGGAGGTCAACAGCGAGGCAATTATAACCGAGTTTTAATAATTTATGTACGGTTTCCTGATATTCACCGCGACTGGAATTGGCCTGGTGAAAAAGTAATATATAAGGAAGATCTTTATCTTTCTGATACAAATCGGCAGTAACCGTAAGGTTATCTTCCGTCTGAAAAGTTATAGTACGCTGCGCTGTTCCCTTCACGGCTAAAAGCATTAATATCAGGAAAAGCGGAGTGCGCATAATGTTTAACTTACCAACTCTTCCACTAAAATAATAACACGATTTTCTTTCATTTCAACAACACCACCCTTAATTTTGAAAAATTGCGACTGATCCTCAGGAGTAATAATTTTTATAGCTCCTTCGGCCAGTGTTGAAATTATCGGAGCATGTTTGTCCAATAGCTCGAATGATCCCTCCGTGCCAGGAATACTTACCAATTTGGTGTTGCCGGCAAATAGTTTTTTTTTCGGGTGTTAAAATCTCTAAGAACATGCTGAAATGTTAAAATGCAATATGAATTATAAAGTAAAAACGAAGATCTGCAATTCAAATTGCAGATCTTCGCATATAAATTTAATTGGCTTCGGCAAGCATTTTTTCTCCCTTTTCGATTGCATCTTCAATGGTTCCAACCATACTGAATGCAGCTTCGGGATATTTATCCACCTCACCGTTCATGATCATATTAAATCCTTTGATGGTATCTTCAATGGATACCCAAGCTCCGGGGCGACCGGTAAATTGTTCAGCCACATGGAAAGGTTGCGAAAGGAACCTTTGAACACGGCGGGCGCGATGCACCACCAGTTTATCGTCTTCCGAGAGTTCGTCCATACCAAGGATAGCGATGATATCCTGGAGTTCTTTATTTCTCTGTAAGAGTTCCTTCACTTTTTGTGCTGTTCCATAATGTTCGGCACCAACAATTTCGGGAGTTAGAATCCGGGATGTCGAATCCAGCGGGTCTACAGCGGGGTAGATACCCATTTCCGAAATTTTACGGTTTAATACGGTTGTTGCATCAAGGTGGGCAAATGTAGTTGCCGGAGCCGGATCGGTAAGGTCATCTGCGGGTACATAAACAGCCTGCACAGAAGTGATAGATCCTCTGTTTGTGGAGGTAATACGTTCCTGCATCATACCCATTTCTGTTGCCAAGGTAGGCTGATAACCTACGGCAGATGGCATACGGCCAAGAAGAGCAGATACTTCGGAACCTGCCTGAGTAAACCGGAAGATATTATCTACGAAGAAAAGGATATCACGTCCGCCACTCTTTTCATCACCGTCGCGGAACGACTCAGCCACGGTTAATCCCGAAAGCGCCACTGTAGCACGTGCACCCGGTGGTTCATTCATCTGTCCGAACACAAGCGTAGCCTGCGATTCCACGAGAAGTTTATGGTCAACTTTATCAAGTTCCCAGCTTCCTTTTTCCATCGATTCAAAAAAAGCATCGCCATATCTGATAACACCCGATTCGATCATTTCCCTGAGCAGGTCGTTTCCTTCTCTTGTACGTTCACCAACACCGGCAAATACCGATAACCCGGAATATCTCTTGGCAATATTGTTGATGAGCTCCATGATGATAACTGTTTTACCTACGCCGGCACCCCCGAAAAGTCCGATTTTACCACCTTTCATATAAGGTTCCAGCAGGTCAATCACCTTTATACCGGTAAAAAGCACTTCAGCTTTGGTCGAAAGTTCCTCAAATTTGGGAGGCTTACTATGGATCTGATAACCGTCGGATTTGTCGACACTGCCAAGACCATCAATGGGGTCACCAATAACGTTAAGCAGACGACCACGAACCTGATCTCCGGTTGGCATCCGGATAGCACTGCCGGTGGCAAGTACTTCCATTCCGCGGCGTAGCCCGTCGGTGGAATCCATCGAAATGGCCCTGACCGTATTTTCACCAATGTGCTGCTGAACTTCAACTATCAGGATTTGCCCGTCTTCTTTTTTTACTTCGAGCGCATCATAAATATTGGGTAATTCATTGCCAGCCTTCTCGAAACTAACGTCAATTACCGGCCCGATCACCTGAATAATTTCACCTTTTTAATATGGACATGATACATTAAAGTTTGAACCTGAAACTCTTTTTTAAAAAATAAACTTAAAGTTAATGAATTAATCGTTTTTCAAACACCTTTTGATTTAAAATTATTCGCGGTAAAATGTAATTTTAAGGTACCTCACTTAATCCCAAATATATAGATATCTGTATTTAAGTTGAAAAATCCGGAATAAACGAAAATATGTTATTGATATACAGTTATATGTAGTTTATTAATTTAATATACGAAGAATTGCCTTAAAAAATATTTTTTCGCAAAGAAGTTTTCAGAAAATTAAACCAGTATTGATTTTTATTA
>JAAUTT010000463.1 GCA_012031335.1 Bacteroidales bacterium
ACTATGGATGATAAGATTTTGCAGAAACCGGATTATCAAAGGAAAATATTCACACAGCATATTCAGGATTTATATCGTTTTTGTAAGTTATATCGCAATAAATCTGATTTTACGATATATTTTCAACCGATATGGATTTCCATCATAAGGATTTTTGGCATTATTTTTAAACGATATAATAATCCATAGAAACATTGGTGAATTCTATTTCGAGACGAAATTTTACAAAGATGCCATCGAAGTCTTCAATAAAATAGATACTATCCCCGAAAATATTGAGCTTTGGCAAAAAATTGCCTATAGCTGGCAAAAACTTGGCGATTATCAAAAAGCGTTGGAGTATTATCTTAAAGCCGACCTTACCGACATACGCAAAACGTGGAACATTAAAAAAATAGCACTTTGTTACAAACGTCTTGGACAATATGATAAAGCCCTACATTACTACCTCGAAGCTGAAAAGGTGGAGCCTGAAGACTTGCAGGTGCAGGCCAATCTGGCCCACACTTATTTCGAGATGAATGATTTTGAAAGTGCCCTGAAAATTTATTTCAAAGTTGAATATCTGGCTCCCGATAATCATAAAATACAGCGACCCATAGGCTGGTGTTCCTTTATGCTTGGAAAATACGACACAGCAAAAAAATACTTTCAAAAACTAATAGAAATTGAACCCAACGAACACGATCTGCTTAATATTGGCCATGTAGAATGGTGTTCTGGCAATAAACAAAACGCTATAGAAAAGTATTCCCAAAGTATTCGAAAAGCCAGCAATAGTTTTGACTGGTTCAGCAATGAATTTATGGCCGACAGTTGATATTCTGATCCGGCATGGATAGATCCGTTTGACATACCGCTGATGCTCGACTATCTGAAAATTACTCAGGAAGTAAACTTTGGGATAAAGTAAATTTATTAGGAAAGGATAATATTACCTGATTTAACAATGTTCTTGTCAATTATTTCGTTATTCTTTGAAGATTGATAAACGGGCGGGAGATTAATTTTTGCCATTTTGTGTTTAATTACTTTAGCTTACATTTAAATTTTAGGGGAATTTAACAATCTCATTCGGGAATTATTGATTATCAAGCTTTTTAGAGGTATTGTGATCCCATTTCTTTGGATTTCTAATTGAATACTGTATTTTGAAAGTTATGATGACCAAAAAATGGATGATTAGGTTATGGGGATTATTAATCCTGGCAATGGTTTTCAAGGCTGCATCAGCACAGTGCGTCAGCCCGGTTAATTCCTTTCAGGCCGGAGAAAAGTTAAATTACCGTTTATTATATACCTGGGGGTTTATATGGATTCATGCTGCCGACCTTCAGTTTTCGGTAGTATCTCAAAAGACTGGGGTTGTTCCGGCATATCTGTTATCGGCTAATGCTTCAAGTGTAAAAACGTTCGATTGGTTTTTCAAGGTAAGAGATAGTTTTCGATCCCTTGTAACAACCGAAAAGTTTTACACCTGTGTGGTTCGAACAAAATACATCCGAAGGTGGCTGGGATGTGCATCAAACCTATACATTCGATCCATCGGGCAAAAAGATATTCCATAAGGGCAAAATTGGACGCCGCGCTCCGGTAAACGATACCATTGCTGTTCCTGCCTGTACATTCGACGTGCTCTCGGCTATATATTATTGTCGCAAGCTTTCCCTTAGTCAATACAAAATAAACGATAAATTAACCGTGAATACCTTAATCGATGGGAAACTCTATCCCATTCATTTCCGGTTCCTGGGTAGAGAAACCATTCCAGGCCTGCATCCAAAGGAGAAATACAGTTGTTACAAGATTGAAGCCACAGCCATAGAAAGCACAAATTTTAATGAAGGCCAGAAAATACTTGTATGGATTACCGATGACAGCAACCATTTACCCATCTTGATTGAAGCCAAAGTTGTGGTTGGCTCCGTTAAGGGATACCTGAACACATTTGAAGGCTTGAAACATCCGGTGAAGGCTAGAATGATATCTACAAAGTGATAAGTTAATTATTCTCTTTGCTTGCTTTGAATGAAAGGGAAATACTAACCGGTTATATAATATTTTAAAACAAAGTCATTGGAAAAATGTAATTATTTACATTAAAGTCGTACGAAAAAAAGTAAAATAAAACAAAATGTCCTTTTGAATATTTGTATTTTTGATGAAAAGAAGAATACTATGGAACGGTTTCAATTTGAAAAACTCATTACCTGGAAAAAGTCTAACGGTAGAAAACCTTTGATTATAAGAGGTGCAAGACAAGTTGGAAAGACCTGGTTGATGAAGCAATTTGGCGAACGCGAATACGCAGCCACAGCATACATTAATTTCGAAAGCTCTAAAACGTTACAAAATTTGTTTGCTGATGATTTTGATATTAAACGAATCATTACTGCTATTCAAATTGAAACGGGTGTACAAATTAATCCGGAAAATACACTTATCATTTCGACGAAATACAAGAATGCGAAGGCGCCATCACATCGCTTAAATACTTTTTCGAAATGCACCGCAATATCACATTATTGCGGCCGGTTCATTGCTTGGCGTTGCATTGCATCAACATACCTCTTTCCCTGTTGGTAAAGTGGATTTTTTAGATTTACATCCTTTGAGTTTTGGTGAGTTTTTATTAGCACTTGATAAAAAGCCATTGTACGATCTTTTATTGAGTCGTGACTGGACGATGATCACAAGTTTTAAAACGAAATTCATCGACCTTTTACGCCAGTACTATTACATTGGAGGGATGCCTGAAGCGGTATATTCATTTGCCAATGAAAACGATTTTAAAAAGGTACGAGATATACAAACCCGCATATTGAGTGCATACGAACAAGATTTTTCGAAACATGCTCCTCATGAAATTGTACCAAGAATCAGAATGATATGGCAGTCGATACCCTCGCAATTAGCCAGGGAGAATAAAAAAGTTCATTTACGGGGTACTTAAAACAAGGAGCACGAGCTAAAGAATTCGAAATGGCCATGGCCTGGCTCATTGACTCTGGGTTGATTTATAAAGTAAACAAGGCCTCAAAACCAGCATTACCTTTGATAGCTTATATGGATATTTCGGCATTTAAAATCTATATTTTAGATGTAGGATTACTTGGTGCCATGGGTAACATAGACATCAAAACCCTTCTTGAAGGAAATACTATTTTTCAGGAATTCAAGGGTGCTATGACTGAACAATATGTACTGCAGCAATTAAAAAGTTGTAAAACCTTGTCGATTTACTATTGGTCGACAGAGAAGTCTGGTGCTGAAATCGATTTTATGGTGCAGTATGGTGAAAATGTTATCCCCATAGAGGTTAAAGCTGAAGAAAATTTGCAGGCAAAAGTTTGAAATCTTTTATCAGCAATATAAACCACCACTATCCATCAGAACCTCCATGTCGGATTACCGGACAGATGAATGGTTGACAAATTTGCCGCTTTATGCAATTGAGAATTATTGGAAATGCAATTAACCAATATTCATGAAAATCCAAATAATTAGCGATACCCATTTAGAATTTGGAATAAGGGAGTTCGATTTTTCAAATTCCGACCTTCTTATTTTGGCTGGAGACGTGTCTATTGGTATGGGTGGTTTTACATGGATATCTGAAAGGGTTAAAACATTCCGGTACTTTATGTTTTAGGGAATCATGAATATTATAAGAACTCATATCCTAAACTATTGCATAAACTAAAGAAAGCTGCCGGGGGAACAAACATATATGTTTTGGAAAATGACTCAGTTTGCTTTGGTGATATTTCCTTTCACGGCTGCACTTTATGGACTAATTTCGAAGATTCGGAGATTCTCGTGTTGCGGGATTTGAATGCCAACAAAAAATGAATGATTATCAATTTATCCGGAGAGATCCTTCTTACTCCCGATTACGGTCAATTGACACGCATGTGATGCACAATGAATCTATTAAGTGGCTGGAAAAAAATTTAAGTGAAAGCAAGTCGAAAGTCAATATTGTGGTTACTCACCATGCTCCCAGTATACAATCGATACCAGAAAAATACAGGAATGATTTAGTTTCAGCCGCCTATACTTCAAATCTGGAAGACTTCATCTTACGTATTCAACCCAATTTATGGATTCATGGCCATATACATGAGGCATTTGATTATTATATTGGACCTACGAGAGTTATTTGTAATCCGAAGGGTTATCCAGGTGAAAATGCAGATGGTTTTAAAGATAATTTGATTGTTGAAATTTAGATATGACCAAAAGCTGATTTGCAAAAATTCATCCAATACATTCAAATGATTTATGTTTTGATTTTAGTGAAGTAGGATTTTGGTTTGCCGGAAGAAAAGGAATTTAATCCTTCTCTTTCCGTAGCAAATTAAAAATTGCATATGTTAGCAGAAACCCTGTCAAAAGGCACGTAATAGCAGGTACTAGAAAAAAGTACTTAAAACCAGTAATAGCAAAAGCAAAAGCGCACAATGCAATAGGGATTAACATTTGAATTGTTGCCTGTGGGCTTCGTTCGGACAGGTTGGATAAAAACCACAATACCACTGTTAACATCAGCAATGTGGCAATGAGGTTCAGGCTCATGCCCGTTATAATTTTTCGTCAAAACTCCTCATTTGGCCAAATTGGTTATATTTAAATTCTGCCATTATGTGGAGAACTTCCTGTGCTTTGGTATCAGCTATTGAATTACGGGAAATATGCCCCATGGAATGCCCGAGGGCGAAGAATAACATACATCCGGCAGCAATACGGATTAATAATTTTACTTTCATACGTATAAATTTATTTTTAAAGGTTGTATGGAATACGCCATGATGTTGGAATTTAATCATTCGCCTGGTGTTTATCA
>JAAUTT010000464.1 GCA_012031335.1 Bacteroidales bacterium
GGGATTAAAATCCTGAATACCAATACTTAGTCGGTTAAATCCCATCGATTTTAGTGAAGCAGCCTGCTGATAGGTGAGATAAGCCGGATTGCATTCCATAGCTATTTCGCAAGTGTGAGTAAATTGAAACTTACTGTAGATGAGCTACCATTCACTTTTTGTATGTACTTCATGTGCACAGTAGTTTGGAGTACCTCCTCCCCAGTGAATCTGACTCACAAGCCTCGATTTATCCAGGTATTGGGTCACTGTTTCAAATTCTTTTAGAAGAGATTCGAAATATCGGTTTACAAAAGCGCTCTCGCGCATAATACCTGTATTGCAACCACAAAAGTGACAAAGCTGAGGGCAGAAAGGAACGTGGAATAAAATGATATATGCGAAGGCCCATGTAGATTTGATTCCTTAAGTGATTGAATATAATCGGTATCTTTATATCCATCGTGAAAATAGGTGGCAGGTGGATAACTGGTATACCTGGGGCCTGGTTTGTTATATTTTTCAATGAGACATATGGCTTTTTCATTTAAAAAACCAGTTTCCACTCCGGTTTTATCTTGCGTTTTCATGAGGTTCTGGTTGAATGGGTGATAATTCTCTTGTTTCGGCTACCACTTTGGGTGAAAATATTACAATAATCACTACCAGGGACGCCATAGTGGTTTCGGCGAGCATCAGGGTTTTCGGTCCAAATAAATCATATGTTTTGCCTGCCAGCATAGCAATCAGGATTCCCTGCAGGTGACTAATTACAATCTGTATGGAATAATCGGTACCTTCTTTCCCTTTCCTTGTTTTACCCATCGAAACTGTGTATATTAATACCGACGACATAGAATAAGCCGTCCAGAGAATGGCAATTGCTGCGTAAAGGTCGGCTTTCGAAATTGTGGTATAGTTCAGATACAGAAATAATGAAGCTGCAAAAAGGCTATAACAGGAGAATAGGATCATACTTTTGCGTTGCCCCAGAAACTTTACAATAAATCCTGCCACGAAAGCTCCTGCAGCCCCGCAACCGGTACCATAAATTCCCACCATAAAAGCAATTTCTTTTACCGAGTAACCCAGATCGACCATCCATGGTTTTAACAATGCCAGAATGCCAAGGATACCCGAATAATATATCGCAAGCACTAGGACCCAACGTCCTGTACCTTTTGTTCTGAAAAACTTAAAAATATCGGTAAATTTTACCCTGGTTTCTACCGGTGGCTGTGTAGGCTTTTCATCATCAATCTTCGAAAGGATCAAGGGAAGAAGAGCTATAAGAACAAATGCTGCAAGTAAAACCATCAACCAATGCCATCCGGTAATGGTGTAAGGATAAGCAGAAAGCCACTTCCGATGAGGGTACCTCCAAAGTTACCCATCGATTGAATGCTGTTGCCAAAGGGTCGTTCCTGCTTTTTCAGGATACGTACGGCAAACGCATCGGAGGCTATGTCCTGAGTGGCCGAAAATATGATAGCCAACACCATCAGTATTATAATAGTTGTAAAATCGGTTGCCAGGTTAAAAAAAGCAATTGCAATGATGCTGGCTGCATAAAATAATTCCGAAGCTACAATCCAGCGGCGATAATGACTATTCGTAAGGGCATTCCTGTCAACCAGAGGAGCCCATAGGAACTTAAGCACCCAGGGAATTTTTATTAGCTGAATTAAAGCAATACTTGTCATGCTGAATTTTTCCATACGCATTATCACCGGCAAAACCGTCGAGAAAAAACTCATTGGCACCGATTGGGCGAATATAGAGCGAAAAATAACTGAGTACTTGTTTAGTGAATTCATAGTGTTTTAATCATTTTTCCGGAAATATTTACCGATAACGAAACCCCATATGTAAAAGGTTGTCCTTTTTGTGCATACCAGTTCTTAAATTGGTCCATGTAGAACATATAGGTAAAATATTCCTTGTTCAGCATATTTCTGCTCCAAAGCGAAATCTCAAACCAGGGGGTATTGGCACTGATTTGTCCGTTAACCACCGACCATGATTTTTGTAATCGGGTATTTTCGTCATTCCAGTATTGTTTGCCATTACCCTGAAGTGAAAAATTTATACTTACCGACTTGATAAATTTTGAGTTTAGTGGATGTCTGTATCCGCCAAATGCTGAATATGTGGATCTGGGAATAAAAGGCAGGTATTTACCTTTGAAATTAACCTCACTCAGCAAGCTTGGACGAAAATCGAGATATTTAGCCTCGGTATAGCCAAAATTACCGCCCAGTTTAAGTCCATTGAAAGGATTAACAAGTACTTCCATCTCAACGCCTTTGCTGTAAGTTTTTCCGGCGTTTTTGTACATATTACCAACAGCTCCGCTAACTGTATCCCTAACACGCTGACTAACCTGCTGATTATTCCAATCGATATAGAACATTGCCGCATTAACCGAGATAACATCTTTAATGATATCGCTTTTAATTCCTGCCTCGTAATTCCAGGAACTTTCTGCATTAAATGTCTCGTCTTCCACCCGGATATAGGATGTGTTAAAACCTCCTCCACGATATCCCTTACTTGTTATAAGGTAAACCGAAGTGTTTTCCGCAATATTAAAACGAAGGGCCAGTTTTGGCATAAACTGACCAAATCCTGCTTGGAATAATGTGTCTTTTTTAAGTACCTGTTTTGCGTTGATTATATTGTTGTGGATGTATTTCAAATCGTTCCATTCGTAATCGTAACGTAAACCCACTGTTAATTCCATAAAACCAAGGATATTTTTTACAGTGGTTTGCCCGAATGCAGCAATTCCGGAATTATTCTCACCATTATTTTTAATATATCCGTTTCCCGGAATCAGCCTTACTTCGTTGCTCTGGGTGCCGTAAGTAAGATCGATATCGCGGTTGATGTCCTGCAGAAACCCAAAAGCACCAATGGTAAATTCGAGGTTTTGCGAATGATTGGCCGAAAGCAATATTTCCTGCGAAAATAGCTTCTGATTTACACCTTGTTTAACTATGTAATAATCCTTGGGTAAAAAATCCTGATCTATATCCTGCTTGTCTTTCAGGAATTGAAAAGCCGAAACTGATGTGATAACAATATTTTTCATGTATAACGAGGCTGTAAGACTGTTATCGACAATATCCCTGAAATACCGGCTTTTGTGATTATAGTTTATTTCCTTTATATTATTAGCTGAGTCAGCTATGCCATAAGGGTACCCCTTTTCATAACTTCTTTCAGCCCCTAACTTGAAGGTTAAAACAAGTGGTTTAACTGGATTATACCGGAGTTTAAGCGATCCGTTTTTGGTATAATCGCTCCCCACACTCTCGTTATGATATTGATTATCGTAAAAGCCATTTCGTTGGGTATATCCTCCATTCATCAATACTGCTGCTTTCGAGCCCAAGGGTTGGTTAACCGAAGCATAATATTTCATAAATCCATAATTTCCAAAATCCGTTAAAACCTTTATTTCTCTGAAATTCTGGGGAGCCCTGGTTATTACGTTTATTATGCCTCCCATTGTATTTCGGCCATATAAGGTACCCTGGGGTCCTCTAAGAATTTCAACACGTTCAACATCGTTGAAATCGAAAGCAAAAGCTGACTTTTCAAAATAAGGTATCCGATCAACATACAAGCCTATGGACGGACTGTTTATTCTTGAGCCAACTCCTCTGATATATACCGGAGAGGTAAGTTTGGAACCATATTCCGGCATTTGGAAATTTGGTACAAAACCAGTTAAATTACGTAATGTTTTACTCTTTCATTCTCAATTCTTTTAATGCTGATAGAAGTTACAGAAGCTGGCAGGTCTCTGATTTTTTGTTGCTTTTTATCGGCTGAAACAGTAACCTCCGACAGTTTTACCGTATCCTGTAAAAATTGCTGGGAATTAAGACTGAATTGTATTCCCGCAATTATGATTATTAGAATAATTGTTCTTCTCATGTTTAATAGTTTTCGAACATTTGGTATTTCCATGGGAAAATCATAAAATATTTGATTACAACACCATGAATTAGGGATATTTCTGCTGGGTTAACAGAAATAAAGTCAAACAACAAATCTGAAAGAAAACTATAAGACAGGAGGGGCTCTGCCGGTAATTCCCGACAGAAAATCAAAGGATTTATCCGAATAAGCATTAGCGGAAATTTCTTCTGCTTGTATTCGGAAAAGCATTGCTGAATTTCGCTGTTAAAAGAGAAAAATTTTTTGCCGATTGGTTGGTAATGTCTTTAACAAAGAAACATTTTTCAGTCAATTCTTTTGAAAGAATGTTGGAATCGGCTTTAATTTCCTGCTGCTGAGGAATTTCCGGTTTATATTGTTCCTGTTGGTGGGAGCTTTGATAATTTCCTATTAATCCAAATACTATGTAAACAGAGGAGAGAATTATCCCTGCAATGGAAAGTATTTCGGATAATGGAAATGTAGATAAATACATTGTTCGGTAAATGTTCACCGAATTTATTACTTAAAATCAATTAAAAGTACTTTATGTATTTTTCTTAACATTGTTGGAATGTACATTTGACTTAAGAATTAGTGTCAAAATAAGCCTTTTTACTATGGACTGTTCAATGTAAAATTGGTCTTATGGCTGGTGGGAAAGTTAAGTTAACTTTCTAAAATCGAATATGCAAATTTCTTCTTCATCACCTTATTTTTGTCAGTTTGCCCTTGCCCCGCTCTGATCCCCGGCGGTGGCAACGGTGGACCAACAATACCACCGCCCCCACCACCACCACCCGGTCGTCCAGCGGTCGCAGCGTCAGCGCCTTGTCACCCTTCGCCATGTTCGCCTCGTGTATGAATTCGGAATGTGAGATTCGGAATGCGGTATATCCGTCAAGCGGGGCGGAACCC
>JAAUTT010000465.1 GCA_012031335.1 Bacteroidales bacterium
ATTGATATTACTATAAGAGCTGAGGGGTACTAAATTTTCATCAGTTAATGGAAAGGTTGTTACCTCCAAAGCGCTGAATGCGCACAACACCTTTGTAGCTCCCGAAACTGTTAAAAGTGTTTCTTTTAATGGCGCAAAGCTTAATAAAGAACAAGTAACAGTAAAACTGCCAGCCAAATCAGTGGTGATGCTGGAAATGCAATAAGACAGTATTACTTTAAAAATTATTTGAAAAAACAGCCGTTGATGTAAAAACGGCTGTTTTTGTTTTCACCTGTAGCAATTCAAACCCGCTTGTCAGAATTAAACGATTACCTTTTTTCAGCCGGTATACAGTCCATTTCCTGCATGGTAAGATCAATGCAGGCTAACAGGTGTTTTACATCGGCAGAAAAAATCCGGCCAATGTTCCCTATCCTGAAGCAGTTGGCTTTGCTTAACTTTCCCGGATAAATCACCTGACCCTTATCGCTAAGCAGCTGATAAAACTTTTCAAAACTGAAGTTCGGGTGTTCGGGGTATAAGAAAGAAGTAATAATGTAACCCTGTTTTTCAGGATCGATGGTATTCCCTGAAACCTAAACTGCGCATACCTTCAATAAGTATCCTGTAGTTCTCCGAATATCTTTTCGCTCTGGCATCTGTTCCCCCTTCCGCTTTCAGTTCAAGCAGGGCCTGATAAAACGCCAGGATAGCATGGGTAGGAGGTGTAAACCGGAACTGGCCGTTTTCCTCCAGACCTTTCCACTGGGCATATAAATCGAGGGTGAGCGTTCGTGCCATACCACGGGTTGCCTCCAGGGAATCTCTCCGGGCAATAACAAATGAAAAACCGGGTACCCCCTCGATGCATTTATTGGAAGAAGAAATCAGAAAATCGACATGAGCTTCTTTCAGGTTGAGGGGAACGGCACCAAAACTGCTCATGGCATCCACAATAAATTTTTTATTGTACTGAACAGCCAATTTCCCGATAACTTCCACAGGATTGATTATTCCGGTCGTAGTTTCGCAGTGAACTACAACAACATGAGTTATATCAGGTATGGCAAATAATGTCTCTTCTATTTCGTTGAGGTTTGGCCAATCGTTTTCCTCGCCAGCTATACATGTTTGGTTTATTCATGAATAGCGGCAATTTCGAGATACGTTCCCCATAAGCACCATTGATAATGATCAAAATATGCCCGTCGGTCGGAACAGCACTTGAAATTACAGCTTCAATGCCGAAAGTTCCGGAACCCTGCATGATTATGGTTTCATAACCATCTTCATTCGAAAGGTCTGCTAATGCCAGGAGACCCGTACGGATTTCCTTTACCGTATGGATAAATTCCTGGTCGCGCGAGCCCAGGTCGCGCATCATGCCTGTTTCACTGCTTCGCTGGTAGTGAGTGGCCCCGGTGTAAATAATTTTTTATCCTGTTGCATATCTATAAGTTTAATTCAAATCGGATTCAGTTTGATGTATAAATATTTCTCTTCTTCTGAGTTCGTTAAAAACATCCCCGGGATTGAAAACCATTTCGGGAATAATTACCCCTGTTCCCTTATATTTCCCCTGGCTGATCAGATGAGCAGCAATGGCAAATGGTATCCCTACATTTCGGGTATAAGCACGTAATTTTTCCCAGCCCGGAACACTACCATCACTTGCAGGATGTGTGTGTGTAAGAGTATGCGATACCAGTCTGCCGTTTTTCATTCCGGTTACTTCAACATGCAAGGCATAACCGTATAGTTCTGTTTCCCTGCCTGCAGAAGTTTGTGTCAGGTATTTGGCAATAGCTTCCATGATACCAATTTCGGAATCGTTAACCAGTATCTTTTCGTTTTTCAGAAAGCCCCAGTCGTATAGTGTTCTGAGCAGATTCATATTTGGCAGGGGCCATGTACCTCGCACTTCTATAAGGCTTACCCCTTTATTGCGGAGGTACTGTTCGAGGGTAACAGTTTCGGAATGAGGGATTATATATTGCACCATTCTGCCATAAGGCATGGGAAGATCAATTTCCAGCGGTCGCGAGAAGGGGGGAACCTGAATAAAACGGCCCTCTTCAAATACCACTCTGTTCGAAAGGTTTGGATCGTATTCATAAACGGTAGTTTCCACAATAGCTCCCGAAAAAGCTATGGGACGAAAAGCGCCATGGCTCACTCTTACTGTATTCACCAACTCCATTTTATCGGCTGCATGTACTGCCATCATATTGGTAACACCGGGGGTCATACCGAATCCCGGAACCATTATGCGTCCATTACTCTCGAATATACTATGGAACTGATATTCATCCCCGAAACCATTCAGGTTGATACCATGACAGCCAGCAAGAGCTATACATTCGGTTGTTGTTTTATTCAGCGAAATTGCAGTGCCATCCAATACAAGATCATAATTTTTCATTACTGCAATGGCCGATTGTTTATCGAAGACATTTAACCTTACGGCATCGATATTCTGACGTCCTATACTGCTGGCAACAGATTCAGCTTCCCGTAGATTGATATCTGCAATGGTAATTTTTTCAAAATCACCATAAGTTGAAAGGTCCAGCACAGCTTCACGGGTTATTTTACCTGCGCCCCCCAGCGCTAATATTTTCATTTTATTATGTTATTTTGATAAGACTTCTGCTATTTTAGCGCCTACCGGTTTAACATTGGAGTAGTTAAATCCCAGAAAACCCGCCAGCGTTGAGGCGTACTGGCTGTTATAAATTTGTCCTGCGGTTTTAATTTCTCCTTTGGCAGGTGTATCGGGGCCCATCACTGCAAACCAGGTTTCGTCCGAATGCGGTATTTTGATTCCATGGCTTTTCCAGTCGCTCAACCCTATGCCCCGGCCATGATCAACCGTAATCATCAAAGTAGTTTTATTTTTATATACCGGACTTTTCTGAATCCAGTCCCAGAGTTCGGCAATCATCTGATCTGAGTAGCTGATCGCATTCAGGTAAAGATCGTACCGGGAATCATGCGCCAGGTCGTCGGTTTCGTCGAGCGCTATGTAAAGAACTTTTGGATTATTTTTCTTCAGGTATTCGAATCCCAGGTAGAAAGTGATGGCATCGTTGCGGACACCTCCTATAAATTCGGGAATTTTTCGCATGAGGCTGTTCAGCAGAACTTCATTTTCCGTTAGGTTATCACCACTTACAGGTTCAAAGCCGCTGTTTACAGGAATACCACTTCTTTTTTCATTAATAATAAACGGGAAAGCATCCCAGGAACTGAAGGTAGCGATTTTACCATTGAATGCAGGCTTTGCATGCAGAAATTCCAGAACATGGGTGTTAGGATTGTTTACAGGATTATTGCTGTTGATACGTTCATCGTCGGCAAAACCGCATAATATTTCGCTGTAGCCCGGGAACGAAAACCACATATGATTAGAGACATTCACCAGGTTACCCGCATGGCGGTTACCATAAATCTGTCCCTGAGAAGCCAGTGTACCCCATAGAAATGGCATCAGAGCCCTACGTCGGTCTTCCGGAGTATTTCTCCAGTATTTCTTCAGAAAGGCTGCCGTATCTTTGGTTTGTTCTTTGGTGCGGATCAACAGCGAATCGGCACCCGTGAATACCTCCTGCCATCGGGTACCATCAAGGGTGATTATGATAAGATTCTCAGTTTTATTTTGTGCATTTAATACAGCATAAAGGGATAAAAACAGGGTGATTAAGAAAGTTGTTTTATTCATAATTATAAAGTTTTAACGCTGATTCTATGATATCCAAAGCATGGCTAAGTTCTGATTCCGTTATGATTAGCGGAGGAGCAAGTGTAAGAACATTTCCCTGTGATACCTTAAAACTCAGGCCTTTTTCGAGGCATGTATACATCATTTTTTCGGCCAGGTCAGTTGCCGGTTCCTTTGTATGCCGATTGTTGACAAGCTCAATTCCCCAAAGCAACCCTATTCCGCGGATATCTCCTATAACTGGATAATCGTTGTAAAGGCTTAAAAGCCTGTGCTGCATTATTTTTTCCAGATGCGCTACCCTGGAGAGGATGTTTTCATTCTCGAAGAATTCGAAGGAAGCTAATGCTGCTGCTGCTCCCAGGGGACTTTTTTCGAAGGTATAATGCCCCAGCGATTTTTCAGCCGGTATATCCAGGCTGTTGTTCACTACAACTGCCGAAAAAGGGATTACCCCTCCGCCAAGCGCTTTTCCGATGACAACAATATCCGGAACGACATCAAAATTTTCGAAAGAAAACATTTTTCCGGTACGTCCCAGGAAAGTAGGAATTTCGTCGAATATCAGCAATGTACCATGTTTGGAGCATGCTGCCCTTACCTTTTTCCAGAAATTGACGGTAGGAATATTCACCGATGTATTGCGCAACGGTTCGGCGATAACAGCAGCTATGTCGCCCTCCCGTTCCAGGATAAATTCGATATAATCGGCATACCGGCTGTCCCAGTCTTTGTGTTCCATGGTAAAAATGCCCCTGTATTTATCGGGATACGGCACATGTTCGGTGCCTGGCATCAACGGGCCCGTTCCATTACGGAAAATACTCTCGCCACCCACCGAGATGGTGTCCAGTGCTGCACCGTGAAAAGCATCCCACATCGATATCGTTTTATAGCGACCGGTAGCCACCCGGGCAATTTTGAGGGCCAGTCCCACGGATGATGCCCCACCAGGCGTGAAAAATACTTTTTTGAGATTTCCCGGACACAGAGATGCAAGCTTTGTGGCAGCATCCACCGCAGGTTGGTTTGTATATCGTCGCGGGCAAAAAGGAAGCGTTTTGGAGTTGTTCGGTTATTTTCCCCAGGATATAAGGATTACGGTAACCCAGCTGATGCAAATTATTCCCGTGGAAGTCCA
>JAAUTT010000466.1 GCA_012031335.1 Bacteroidales bacterium
TCGATTGGGAAGTCGCTCTTTGTCCATTTGGAAGCCGCTCTTTGGCATTGGGAAGTCGTTCTTTGCTATTGGGAAGTGGCTCCCGGAGAAAGGGAAGTTTTTCCACCCTCAGGTAGTTTCCAAAAATTTGTGTAGATGTTAAAAAAAACAATTGGGAGTGTACGATGAACTGTGTCAGATGAACTGTGTCAGATGATTTTTAAGTAATTTTTATACCTTCTCTTATTTGTTCTTCCAAATCCCATATTTGATTAAGTAATTCGGACCTTTTTTCACGATTATCTTCATCTTTCAACAGTTTGCTCAACGCAATGTACCGGGTTACCGGTTTTTTATATTCATCGGATTCCATGAATCCTGTGAGCCATTCGAGGTAAGGGGAGGTTACGGTTTTTTTGCAATAGTTCACCAATTCTTCGGCAAAAGCAAGCAGATCGTGTCCGTGCTCCTCCATATCAATGCGGGTTACACTTCTTTTGAGGAGCAAATGGTGCAGGTATACATTCTGAAGACCGGTTTCGATGGCAAGCATCTTTGCTTCGTGCATTTTACCCAGTTCATAATACGCAACCGACCAGTTTAGCGACAATAATGCACTGCCCATATCATCGGGAAAATTTTTATCGAACCATTTTTTATACGTTATTGCTCCTTTATAATCCGATATCTTCATGTATAAATCCGCAATAACATACCGTCTGCCCGCGCTGTCGTCATAATCTCCGAATTTTCTTTTCTCAGCCGCTAATGCGGCCCGGTGCCTTTTAATGGACTGTTGAATTTTTATAATTTGTTTTTCTGTCATGGGGAAGTTTTATACTTTGCAAAAGTAGTAATTTAATAATATAAGGGTCTTCTGCATTTAATTGCAATGCTATCAGCAACTAAAATCATATCCATCAAATGTCCGCGATTTTCTTTAACATAAATTGTTTCAATTGCAATAATTTCAAATTCTCTGTTCCATACTTTATTTGTGGATTTAATTTCTAAAAATAAACATCATTTTTTTTATTAATTTCCAAATTCCATAATAATTCAAACTACCTAATTCATTTATGTTTTGATAAGGTAATTCACAAGTACCATCTTTTCTAAAAGTTATGCCACTATTGGCTATATTAAAAAATCCATCTATTTGTATGATAGTCCAGTGGGCTGAAATTTTTTTCTTTATATTTTCACAACTTGTAAAAACAGTAATTATTAGTAATAAAATGATTATTCTTTTCATAAAGTTTCATTCTTAACTCAGCCTAGCGCAAGCGTCCGCATGAGCCTTTCCTGTTATTCAGGAGCAAATTACATATTTTTCTGGATTTTATTTTCTATTCTTCATTATTTTTATTGGTAATTCATCCCATCCTTCGGGAGGTGCTGAAATGATTGAGTCAGGAACCGGAATTCTATCCAATAAGTAATTTTTCCAGGGATTTTTCTCTGAAAACTTAACAAAATACCGGCCATTTGGAACTTTAATATAATTTTCATAAAAAGTATCTCCATTATATTTTTTATTTTTTATATAGTAAATAAATTCAATATAATCTGTACCCTTTGCTGACCGATTTATACTTTTCGTATGAGCAATAGTATATTTTTGAAACTTATTGATTTCTATAATATTTAAATGTCTTTTTACAAATGTTTGGTAAAATATGTAAAAAATTGTTAATATTAAAACTATGCTTCTAACTATATTCCAAGTCTTATATTTTTTATTCATTGTAACTATTATAATCAGTCGAATAATTTAAATTAAGTTATCCATGAATTAATCGAGTTATCAAATTGGTAATTCCACAAACCTTCAATTGTTTCCCCCCTCAGACTGGCTCAAGCGTCCGCTTGTGCCTTTCCACCAGGCACAAGCTGAGGCTTGCGCCAGTTGGGGTCTATTCGTTGTTCCATACTATTGTAAATTGTATATCAAAGGCTCCATTTTCATCAATGCTCCATTTCGTTTCTCTATAATTATGTCCTTAAATATTAACCATCTGGTAATGGTAAGCTTTTTTGACAGTTTGTAAATATAGAAAATATATTTGAATTTTGTACCCGTTGAACTGAAACGGAAGCAGGCTCTGCTGAGGAGCAACCTGCCAGGGATAGGTTCTCCCGATGAAGTGTCGATAGGACGGGTTGCTTTTTGGCGCCCGTTTTTTTTATCTGACACTTTTGAGGGAATATGCCTAAAAAAAACCTACGCTGCATATTCAATCGGAGTTTGAAAGTTTAAGGACTGATGGGGCCTTTCATTGTTGTATTCCATTATCCATTCATTGGTAATGTCTTCAGCATGGGCAACTGTATGAAAGATATTTGCATCAAGCACATCTTCACGATAGGTTTTGTTAAACCTTTCAATAATTGCATTTTGCTGAGGTTTCCCTTTTTGAATACGGCTCCAGTCGATACCATTGTTCTTAAGCCATTTTTGAAATAACTTGGAACGGAACTCGGGTCCATTATCTGTTCTGATTCTTTTCGGCTTGCCATGAATTTCAATTCGTTGTTCAAGGTAATTAATCAAAATCCGGGCAGGTATACTAAATCCAATTTTTATCCCTTTGCATTCACGGTTGTAATGATCAATAATATTAAGGGAGCGGATCTTTCTTCCATCAAGCAATGCATCACTCATAAAATCCATTGCCCATTCTTCATTGCAGGCAAATGGTATTTCGATAGGATTTGCAGGATTATCCTTAATACGCCGCCTGAGTTTTTTGCTTAGTGAAAAGCCTGATTGCTCATAAACCCTTCTGATTTGACCAACCCCGTACTGAGGGTGTTTCTTTCGAACAAGCCGTATTACTTTATTACGGCCTTTTCGACTATTTCCTAATACCTGTTTTATTACAGCTTTGATATTTTCGTCTTTCAATGGCATTTTCTTTTTATAATAAAGCGTTGTCCGGGTGCAACCTAACATCTTACACGCATGGGAATGACTTAATTTACTATGTTTTTTCTTTAAGTAAATTAAGCATTGCACCTTTTGCCCAGGCGTTAAAACTTTTTTGTTACTATGTCCTTCAATGCTTCGTTTTCCAAGCTAAGGTTCGCATACATCCTTTTTAACCGCGAATTCTCATATTCTAGCTCTTTTAACCGTTTTAATTCGCTTACTGTCATGCCTGAATATTTATTTTTCCAATTAAAAAAAGTCGCATCACTGATACCATGTTTGCGGCATATTTCTGACACCTTTAAACCTTGTTCCTGTTCCTTTAGAATTGAAAGAATTTGTGATTCACTGAACTTAATTTTTTTCATTACGCTATTTTTAATTTGTTAAAGTTAAAACTCTATTTTTAACTTGTCTTAAAAAAGCAGCCCAGTACCATCTGTCCTATATTTAAATTTTTCACTTTTCTAATTTGTTCTTCATTCAGGCGATTTCCACTTACTTCGATCTCAGTAAAATTAACCCTACTGATTAATAATAATTTAAAGGATTTTACTGGAAATTCAAGATCAATATCAAAATTATCTATGCTTACAACAAGTTTATATTTTTCTAATTCTTCAAGTGTTATGTTATTTCCAGAAATCTTATAAGCAAATCTTACATTATAATTTGGCTCATAAACAGGGATAAATAATTCTCCAATTTTAATTTTATGATCATCGGAAATTCTATAAAATGTTAAAATTCCACCATTATAGATACTATCTCCAATATTCATTATAAACGAATCTTTATAATCTTTACTAATTTTAATATTTTTCCCTTCTAATAAAATTCCATTTGTATCTTTTAAAGATATAGTAAATGTATATGGTATATATCTTAATATTCTTGGTGTCTTTATTGTAATACCTATAGAGTCATATAATCTGGAATTAATAGAAACATCGAAAGAATTGTAATTTTCATTTTGAGAATAACAGACAGCCCCAATTAAGAAAAGAAATATACATGATTATTAATTTTTCATCATAATAATAAAATTATGTATCAGTAAATTATCACATTTATTTCAGGATTTTGCTGTAACCATGAATTAATAAAATCTTCGATATCTGAGCTGGAAAGAGCATATATTTATAATAACCCATGCATGTACATTTAAACCCTTATTTTTCTGACAATATTCCAACTTTCAATAAGTATGTTCTTTTATTCATTTCTTATAAATACCTCTATCCAATAAACTACTGTATAAGTTATAAAATACAAACCATCAGGATTATAAAATTTATATTTTTTCTGCTCTTATATGCAATTTTAATAAAAATATATACATGTTCAATGCATTTCTCAAAATGACAAGTAAAATGATTGCTTTTCATTAATTTCAGGTATATGCTTGATAAGTTTTGTTTTTACATACAACCCTGAAGCATTTAAGGGGTAAGGATGTATAAATTGGTTATATCTCAGGCACAAGCGGATGCTTGCGCCAGTTGGGGGGGAATACTGTCGCAAGATGTTAGCTGATTTTTCTTTGCGCTCTCTGCGAATTCGTTGCGTTCTCTGCGGTTTGAAAAAAATTTAACCGCTAAGCACGCTAAGATAAACGCTAAGTCTGCAAAGAGAATACTGTCGCAAGATATAGCTGATTTTTCTTTGCGCTCTCTGCGAATTCGTTGCACTCTCTTCGGTTTGAAAATTTTAACTACTAACAATAAAAATATACCTATATATACTCACAGCTCATTATTCACCTTCCTTCAACAAATCGGGCCTTAACCTCCTCGTTCTTTCTAAGCTTTGCTCAAACCGCCAGTCATCAATGTTTTTCTGGTTGCCCGAAAGAAGAACATCAGGAACTTTCCAGCCATCGTAATCTGCCGGCCTGGTATAAACCGGCGGTGAAAGCAGATTAT
>JAAUTT010000467.1 GCA_012031335.1 Bacteroidales bacterium
AAGAAATTTTGATTTGGTAAATACAAATTTGGATATGATTAAGTACTTTAAAATCATCTTTCGCCAGAGAGTGTGCTTATGGCCCAGGGTTACGATGTTGTATGCATTTTCGTAAACGATTTGGTTTCGGAAGATATGGTGAAAAAACTTTATGAAGGAGGAACAAGATTAATTGCTCTGAGATGCTCCGGTTTTAACAATGTTGACCTGAAAGCTGCCAAAAAAAAATACGGATAACAAGAGTACCGGCATACTCACCACATGCTATTGCAGAACATGCAGTAGCATTAATGCTTTCACTAAACCGCAAAGTTCATCGTGCTTATTTCCGCACACGCGATGCAAACTTTTCACTTCAGGGATTAATGGGATTTGATATGTTTGGTAAAACAGCCGGAGTAATAGGTAGTGGAAAAATTGGAAAAGTTTTAATGCAAATCCTTAAAGGATTCGGAATGAAGGTTCTGTCCTTTGATCCCTTCCCGGATCCGGAATTTGCGGAAAAAACAAATGTAGAATATGTTAGCCTTAATGAATTGTTTGGACTGGCTGATATTATATCTCTCAATTGTCCGTTGACGCCCGAAACACAATACATTGTTAACGAACGTAGTATTTCATTGATGAAACCTGGAGTTATGCTGATAAACACCGGACGAGGTAAATTAATAGAATCACGTGCGCTCATTGAGGCGCTGAAATCGGGTAAAATTAGTGCCGCCGGACTCGATGTTTATGAGGAGGAAAGCGAATATTTCTTTGAAGATCTCTCAAACAGGGTGCTAACCGACGATGTTCTTGCCCGTCTTTTAACTTTTAACAATGTTATCGTAACATCGCACCAGGGATTTTTTACAAGAGAAGCCTTATCAAATATAGCCTTAACAACCTTGTCAAATATCAGAGAGTTTGAACAAAATACAAAGTTAAGTAACGAAATAAGTGTACTGGATAATTGACTAAAAATAGAAAATGTCGCCTGTTAGTACCTGATAGATTTTATATTCTCTGCTGAAACCTACCAATGCCGGAAGAGCTGTGCAATGGGACGGATAAACCTGTTCAATATTCTTTTGCTTCATATATTGAATAGTTTTATGAGTTACCTCATTATCTCCTTTCAGATGGAATCCACCTATTACAGCAAATACTTTTTCTGTACCTGTTACCTTACAAGCATAATCAATAGTATTGCAAATGCCCGCATGTGCACAGCCTGATATTACTACCAGACCTTTGTTTGTTTTTACTACGATTGCGGAATCGTCGGAAACAAAATCATCACTTTTATCATCAAAATAAAAGTAGGTTTGTTGCGATTCGAAATTATTTAACCGTGGAATTTCTCCCAAAAAAGTTATTTCCGGACTTATTTCAAAAGGAATACGGCTGGTGATGAGCTCAAATTTCTCTTTAGCCGATTCAATAGACATATCCAGACCTACATAGCGGTTATCCTTATTGCTATATCTCTTTCTGAACGAACCTGGATGCGTTAACAAAGGCTTGTTTTCGATATACTTTAACCCATTGCCGTGATCCCAGTGACCATGACTTAATACTATCATATCAGCCTCATCCGGCGAAATCCCTATCCGATCAGCATTAACACGGAATACATCAGTGCTTCCGGTATCAAATAAAATCTTTTTGTCTGCCTCTATAAAGTAACTTAATCCAAATTCGGCGAGGCAGTTCCTGCCGGCAGTATTTTCAGTTAAAACGGTAATTTTCATACATGTTTAATTATAAAGAAAGCAGTTAGGTAAAAATGGGTAAAAATACCTAGCCAAATTCCTTGACTTAGTTTGAGTATTGTTGTAAATTTAAGAAAAATGTCAGAAAAATGAACGTAACTATCATTTCCAATAATCAACAAACGGCCAAAACTGCAAATGAAGGCGCAATACACGAACAAAAAATGCTTGGATTTCCGCAGGATAACGGCATTTTAAAACCATATTCCAATATTTTTTACTGGTCGCATTTAAAAACCGATTATGGAAGTGTTATAAGTGAACACCCTCACATTGGTTTCGAAATTATTATTTATGTTCTAAAAGGAAAAGTAGAAGTGCTGGATAATATAAACGGGAAAAGGTCGAAGCTTAATGAAGGTGATATGCAGGTGCTCAAATCGGGAAAAGGAATGAAACATCTGGAAAAACTGAATTCTAATTCAGAAATTCTACAGATATGGCTTGATCCCAATTTTGAGGAATTCAAAAAGATTGAACCTTCACTTTGCAAAAGCCAGTCTTCGAAATTTCCAGTCTCCATTTCTCCGGGCAGAAGTATAAGAACATTAACGGGAGGTACCACTCCTATTGTTCTCGACAGCCAGGATGTAAGTATTCAGGTAATGGAATTATCGACCATGGACCATCGTTTTCCGCTTAATGACGATCGGATTATGTCGGGATATATACTTGATGGTGAATTGGAACTAGACTCCAAATTAGTAAAAAAGGGCGATTTCTTTATTGTAAGAAACACAGAAGAAGTGGCGATGAATGTTCTTAAAGATTGCAGAATTTTTACAGTTTTAAGTCCCGATAAACCGAGTTACCCAACCTATGCCGACATGTATCTTTAGCTTATCCTAAATGGCTAAATGCGTGGACTGTATTGGTTCTTTGGAAAATATTGAAGCCTGATTATCGAAATGCCTGGCCGATTCGGTAGTATAATATACTTTACGGCTCCCCTTCGAACACCTGATTTCCATTTCGGGATGACGATACAAATAATCTTTTAGGCTGGAGGCAACAATCTCGCCTTGCGAAATTATTCTAATATGCGAGGGCGTATATTTTAATATCTTCTCAATCAACAATGGATAATGTGTGCAACCAAGTATAATAGTATCAATGGAGTTGTTTTTGGATAATAACCCTTCAATATGTTTTTTAACGAAAAAATCGGCTCCATCGCTGGCATATTCATTATTCTCGACTAAAGGAACCCACATGGGACAAGCTTCCTGATAGACTTTTATATCCGGAAAAAGTTTATTTATTTCCAAAACATACGACTCACTCAATACCGTTCCCGATGTACCTAAAAACTCCCACTTTTTTTTGTTTTTTGTATATGCCCCAATTTGCTCAACACTTGGACGAATAACTCCCAATACTCTTTTGGACGGATCGATTATTGGCAGGTCGTGTTGCTGGATTGTTCTTAAAGCCTTTGCAGAAGCTGTATTGCATGCCAGAACAACAAGATTACAACCCATCCCAAAGAGTTTCTTTACACATTCGAGTGTAAATTGGTAAACTGTTTCGAACGATCGGGTACCATAAGGAGTTCGGGCATTATCTCCCAAATAAATATAATCGTATTGAGGTAACTCAATGGTTAATGCTTTGAGTATTGTTAAGCCACCAAAACCCGAATCGAATACTCCAATGGGATGATATGTATTTTGCTCGGCCATTCCTGTTAATAAAACAGTAAATTATAGCTTTCGGTTAGTATAATGCGAGAAGTCAGCTTCCTGCGATTTATAAGGTTGACGAAACAACTCTGATGTTATGACGAAATCTGCGGTAGAACGATTACTTGCAGTAACAACATTGTAAAGAACTGCTATGCGAAGTAAAGCTTTTACATCCACATCATGTGGCTGTGGCTGCATAGGATCCCAAAAGAAAATAATAATGTCCACCTTATTTTCGGCAATTAATGCTCCTAATTGCTGATCACCTCCAAGGGGTCCTGATTTCAATTTTTTTATTTTAGGCACTTTGGAGGAGCCACATTCTGAAATTTTTTTCAACAAGGATTCCTCAATCAAACGACCGGTGGTTCCGGTACAAATAAGATCCTGTTCTGTAAGTATTTCCCAATTATGTATTACCCAATCGACCAGTTCTTTCTTTCTGTTAATCGTGGCCGACTAATGCGATTCTTTTGCGTATTTCCATGGTCAATTCATTAACACAAGGTACCAAGATAATGCTTTTTAACGAATGTGTTGTAAATTTGAATTCTTTTAAATTCACTTATGGCTAAAGTTAAAACGAAAAATAAGAAGGCAAGCAACTGGAAATCAGTTACTATTTTTTTATTAATCTTAGGTTTTGGTATTGGATTATTATGGGTTTATAACCTCTATAAAGATATATATAAACCAAACGTCGTAATCGAGGGGGATAAGGAAACATTTCTTTATATTCCAACCGGGTCCGATTATAATGATGTTTTAAAAGCATTGCAGGAGAACCGATATGTAAAAGATACTGCAAGCTTTAACTGGCTCGCCAATAAAATGGAATACCCGGATAATATAAAACCTGGACGTTATAAAATTGAATATAACATGAGTAACAGAGCGCTCATAAACATGCTCAGGGCTGGCAGGCAAAAACCTGTTAAACTGGTTTTTCATAATATTCGAACAGTAAATCAACTTGCCTCGGTTATATCAAAACAAATTGAAGCAGACTCGTTGTCAATTCTGCGATTGTTAACCAATAAATCGATAGCCGAAGATTTTGGATTTACAAAGAAGCTTTTATAGCCATGTTCATACCTAATACTTATGAATTTTATTGGAATACATCTGCCGAAGAATTTGCAGAAAGAATGAATAAGGAATATAAAAAGAATTCACCATAATTAATGTTACCTGATTACATCCGAGTCCATCGTCTTGACGGGAATCTCCAGTGTGCACTTGTCTAAATTGTCAAAGTGTGCCTGTGTCAATACCGGCGAGCACAGCACCGCGTACGCCACGTGCCCAGCCTTGAAGATGGTAAATCCGGGTCCAAACTCATGCACAATGTCATGCTGACGATTGGCCGCATCGGCTAATAAAGCCTGCC
>JAAUTT010000468.1 GCA_012031335.1 Bacteroidales bacterium
ATATCGGAACGTTTGAGATTGATTTTGTTGAATTGGTTGCCATTTTTCGATTATTGTAATTACCTGGATAAATAATAAGGGAATTGAGGAGGGAAAACTAGTCCAAAACGTTTTCACAGTTTTAAAAATAGCCATTTTATTGTTTATCATTGGTGTGGGATTGTGGTTTGCAGCTGGTACAGAATCTCTTAATTTTAACGGAAATGCTTTTCAGAGATCGGATGCAGATGGTATTGATATTCCGGGGTTGTTTACGATACCCCTTTTGGCAGCTTTGGCAATTTCAATGGTTGGCTCATTGTTTTCGTCCGATGCCTGGTATAATATTACATTTACATCCGGCGAAGTTGTAAATCCCCGGAAAACCATACCAATGAGTATGATTATTGGGACACTCACCGTTGCAATCTTGTACTTCCTGGTAAATTATACTTACCTTAAAATTCTGCCGCTCCGAGGCAGTCCCGAAGACTTATCGGTAATGGGAAGAGGAATTCAATTTGCCGAAGGAGACCTGGTTGCTACAGCAGCAATGTATCAGGTACTGGGTCGGGCTGCTGAAACACTAATGGCCATCGTTCTTGTAATATCTACTTTTGGTTGCAATAACAGTCTTATCCTTTCGGGGGCCAGGGTTTATTATGCTATGGCAAAGGATAATCTTTTTTTTAAACCCGCAAGTTATCTTAATGTTAAGGGTGTTCCGGGGATTGGGTTAACTATACAGGCCATTTGGTGCAGCCTGTTGTGTTTATCGGGTACTTATCAGCAACTATTGCTGTATGTGGTTTTTGCGGTATTGCTTTTAATATTTTGCTTATTGCAGCACTTTATGTTTTCAGGGCTAAAATGCCCGATGCAGAAAGACCTTACAAGGCTATCGGATATCCTGTTATTCCTCTTGTTTATATTTTTCTCTGTGCATTTATTATGATAGTGCTTCTGATATATAAACCCGAATATACCTGGCGGGGGCTTATTGTTGCTATTACCGGTATTCCGGTTTACTATATCTGGATGTGGCGCCGCCGAAGGAGAAAACAAAGGCCAAAGAGAAGAAACTAAATTGTTTGGACTATATTGGACGCGAAGCGTTCGAAAATGGCTTTTTTCCTCTTTAGACTAGCTAACATCTATGCTTAACCTTCCCCCTGAATTTCCGACTGATCCGAAATTGCACTTTCGTGCCGCGTGATTAGTTTCGTAACTATCTGAAACACAAAAGCCCGAAAATAAAATCTCGGGCTTTTTGTGGTACCACCTGGAATTGAACCAGGGACACACGGATTTTCAGTCCGTTGCTCTACCAACTGAGCTATGGTACCGGCTTGTTTTCAATAGCGGTGCAAAACTAACCAAAAATATTAATTAAAAAAACTTCTTAAAAAATAATTTAGAAAATATTTCAGAAAAGTTAAAGTAAAGTAAATATTTCGGATTTTAAGGCTTTGAAAATTAATAAAATCTGAAAAAGGGACTGCTCTCAATATTAGTTTTTTGTAAACCTTAACTTCATTACCATATTTAACATTATCATCCGAATGTTGTTACTTTTGCATTTCTTGTTTAAAGAACTTATGGATTTTCAATATCATACACTTCCCAATGGCATCCGGTTAATACATCTGGAAACAATATCAAAAGTTGCTCATTGTGGTTTCTTTATTAATACCGGGTCGCGTGACGAACACCCCGAAGAGCATGGCGTGGCTCATTTAATTGAACACCTGATTTTAAGGAACATCCAGGCGTAAGGCGTTTCATATACTGAGCAGGATGGAAGACGTGGGTGGAGATGTTAATGCATATACCACCAAAGAAGAAACCTGCATCCATGCTTCTTTTCTGATGGATTACTATAACCGTTTTCTTGAGCTTTTGTCTGATATTGTATTCAATTCTTCTTTTCACGATAAGGCAATCGATACTGAACGGGAAGTTGTACTCGATGAGATAAATACCTATAAGGACTCTCCTTCGGAACAAATTTATGACGATTTCGAAGATATGGTTTTTATGAATCATCCCCTTGGAAGGAGCATACTTGGCACTCCGGAAAGTCTTTCAAAATTAACCCGTACAAATGTGCTTGAGTTTACCGGTTCGCGTTACAATACAGATCATATGGTTTTGGCATCGGTTGGGAATATAAGGTTTTCGAAGATAAAAAACCTGTTCGAGAAATACTTTGGAAATATTCCGGCCAATACCCGTAATTTTGAAAGAACTCCACTAATTGAGTATTTCCCCCGCCAAAAAACCATCGATATGGATACCAATCAGGTCCATGTTGTTTATGGAAATCTTGCCTACGATCTGAAAGATGAACGCCGGATGATTCTACACTTGCTTACTAATATACTTGCTGGTCCTGGAATGATTTCGCGCCTTAATTTATCCCTTCGCGAAAAATATGGATATTCCTATAATATAGAAGCAAACTATTCACCGTTTACCGATTCGGGAATATTTTCACTTTATTTTAGTACCGACCAGGATTATCTTAAAAAAAGTCTTAATGTGATGTTCAGAGAATTTTCGCGATTGCAGGACCAAAAAATGGGTGATATTCAACTCAAAAGAGCTAAACAGCAGATCATAGGGCAACTTGCAATTTCAGTTGAAAACCTTGAAAATCAAATGCTTTCTATTGGGAAAAGCTATCTTATTTATGGGAAAGTTGATTCCATGGAAACCATTTTTAAAAAAATTGAAGCCATTACAGCTTCTCAACTTCGTGATGTCGCCGGTGAAATTTTAAATAAAGAAAAATTATCATCCTTAATTTTTAAATAATGGGTGAAACCGATTTGTCAAAGCTCGAAAAATACATTTATACTATCATGACCCGGAAGACAAAATTCTGCAGGAACTTTATCGTGAAACACATGTTAAAGTTATACACCCGCGAATGATTTCAGGACACTGGCAGGGCAGATTCTAACTATGATTAGCAAAATGATTCGGCCTTTATCAATTCTCGAAATTGGTACTTTTACCGGATATAGTGCCATTTGTCTTTCAAAGGGTTTAGCCGAAGGGGGGCATATTCACACGATAGAATTGAACGATGAGATTCTGGGAATCACAGAAAAGTATTTCGAAAAAGCAGGTGTGATAAATAAAATCACACAACATATTGGAGATGCGCTTAAAATAGTTTCTAAACTTGAGCTAACCTTTGATTTGGTTTTTATTGATGGGGAGAAAAGTGAATATCTCAAATATTACAACATGGTATTTGAAAAAGTAACTCCCGGTGGATATATTTTGGCCGATAATATTCTTTGGAATGGGAAAGTACTTACTAATGTTGAACAGGGTGACCATTTTACAAAAGGAATAATTGAGTTTAATAATTTCATTGCCGAAGATAATCGTATTGAAAAAACAATACTTCCGCTAAGAGATGGGTTGTTGTTAATTCGGAAGAAAATTAATCAGATAAAAGCAAGTGTTCAAAAGATTTTGATATTTGTTAAACTTTTTTAAAATACTGTTGTTAGGTTAATAGTTTGTAATTAATAAAAAACATGGCCGTTTATTCAATTAAGGATCTCGAGAAATTGTCTGGGATTCAGGCGCATACAATCCGTATTTGGGAAAAAAGATATCAGTTGGTACGGCCAAGGCGTACTAATACCAATATTAGGGTATATAACGACGAAGATCTTAAAAGGCTTCTAAATGTTGCAATACTCAATAATAATGGTTTAAAAATATCGAAAATAGCTCAGTTAAGTGAGTCGGAAGTTAAGAACCGGATACTAAACCTTACCGATGATTTATCTAAAGCGGAGAATCAAATCGATGCACTTATTTTAGCCATGATTGAGCTAAACGAGCTTAAATTCGAAAAATTACTATCCAGGCTTGTTTTACAAATCGGCTTTGAAGATACAATTACAAAAATACTCTATCCCTTTTTGCATAAAGTTGGGGTTCTTTGGCAAACCGGAAACATTAATCCTGCACAGGAACATTTTATAAGCAATCTTATACGTCAAAAACTTTTTGTTGCAATTGACTCTGTATTAATAGATGAAATGCCTGGTAAAAAGAAGTTTATTTTATTTTTACCCGAAGGCGAAATGCACGACATTGGACTTTTATACTTCAATTATCTTATTAAAAAAATGGCCACCAGGTTATTTATTTAGGTCAATCAGTCCCTTTTGCCGACCTTGTCGAAGTAAATAAAATTCAACCTTCTCAATTTCTGCTTACCTCTTTTACCACCTCTGTTCCACCCGAAGCAGTTCTGGATTACTTGAAAAATTTGACAGAGGCATTTCCTGACCATAAAATTTTTGTATTGGGAGCTCAATTCGAGAATATTCATCTTAAGACTTTTCCTAATATAATACGTTTGGAGAACCAGGAAACATTGAAAGAGTTTCTAAAAAGTATTCGTACTGTTTCCTAATTAAAAGCAACAACTCCGAAAACCAACGGAGGTATTTTTTTATTTTCTTTTTATTGCCACCAAACATTGTTGGACAAAATCTGGGTTATTTTTCATTTTATCCCTTCTCGTTCAAAAAGTAAAGCATTTCTTTATAAACTTATTTAATATAAAATTCATGTATTATATTCATATATAGGTATATATGCAACATGGAATATTTTTATAATAACAAATAATCTGTTTAATCAATTCGTTTTTGTTGAATTAGAATAAAAAGACCTTAAAGTCTGAAAATCAATAAGTTGGTAATTAAAATTGTTTAATTAAAATTAATAGGAATTCAACATTTAGTTTTTTGATATAATTTATAATAGACCTAAAAAAACATGTTAAGAATTGAAAAAAAGAAAATAAATAAGTTAT
>JAAUTT010000469.1 GCA_012031335.1 Bacteroidales bacterium
ATTTTGCCAGTTATATTTTATGGTCGGTTTACCGGTAATCTGTTGTTGTGAAAATTCTGACCCGGTAATGATATATCCCGGATGCGTAAAAAAGAATGTTGATCCTTTGCCGGAATCTCCTTCAACCCAGATTTCTCCGCCAAGCAGACTGATGAGTTTTTTACATATTGCCAAACCTAATCCGCTTCCTCCATAATACCGAGTATTAACATCTTCAATTTTCCTGAATCTTTCAAATATTGCAGTATGAAATTTCTTGTCTATCCCTAATCCGGTATCTTCAACATAAAAAATAAGTTCCTGAGAATTTTTGATTTTAGTGCCGATTTCAATAAAACCATTCTCGGTAAATTTAAAGGCATTGGATAAGAGATTACTGACAATTTGTTTAAATCGCGTTTTATCAGTTTGTAAAAGTACTTTGTTTTTCCTGAGAAAATCAGATACCCTGATCTGTAAATTTGGTTTTTCGGATTTTTGGTTGTAAAAAGAAACCAGTTCTCCGATAATATCATTAATTAAAATCTCCTCCGTATGAATTTGGACCTGCCCGGCTTCTATTTTCGAAAAGTCAAGGATATCATCAATAAGAACCAATAGTGATTCGCTGTTCGACGTAATTATCTTGTTGTAATTTTCCTTGGTTTCTTCCTTTAGGTTGGAGTTTACCAATAGGGATGAAAATCCGAGTATTGCATTCAGTGGGGTTCTTATTTCATGCGACAGGTTGGCCAGGAACGATGATTTTAACCTTTCCGACTCTTCTGCTTTCTTTTTCGCGTCCTCAAGCGATATATTCATACTCATTAATTGAGCATTTGCTTCCTCTAACTCTGAGTTTAGTTCGCTCTGCTGTTTATGCGATTCCATTAAACTCTGGTTTCGCTCGTTTATAACTGCAATTTGTTCTTTAACCTTTTTTTCTGCTTTTGTTCTTCTCCTAACATTGATTGTTAGTGTAACCACAATAAGCGAAAGTAAAAAAACAGCTACAGTAAGCGCTATGATATATCTGAGATATTTGGTAATAGGCTTATTAATTATAATTGAATTGTGGGGTAATGTTTCTTTTGCAATTTTATATTTTTTCAGGAAGTTATAATCAAAAATATATTCATCATAACACTGTTGATATGAGAAAACATAGGATTATTTTTTACTGATAACAACTTTAAAGCAAGCTGACCTGAATTATAACCTTGTGTGAATCCCCTGTTTGCGTTTCCACCAACCACACCCTGACCAATAATTGGTTCGTCGTCAGCAAATACCGGCTTAGGCGAAGCATTGGCTATGGTTTTGAAAAATTGAAGATAATCAATCAGGTTACCATATTTATCCCGATTAACACGGGTCATGTATACAACATCGATGGATTTGTCGGTTTTTACTCTCCTGGTGATTTCGCGAATATCAATTTCTGAGACTATTTCCAGATTTAAGTATGGGTATATTCGGTTGAGTTTTAGTCGGTCATTGAATATAATTGATCCTGAAGTTGTATTGTCGGTAATGATGAGAATTTTTCTGGTTTGGGGCATCATCTTGTTAAGAATGCGTATAGTCTGATATGGATTGCTGCTTTCAGTAAAACCATACATCCTTGAATGCTCAAAATTATAATCCTGGGGGTTGTTTATGCCGCAAAATACCACAGGTATTTCGGGGAAAATCTTATCTCCGAATTTAAAGGCAAAATCTAATGCGTCGTTATCACTAACAATAACCGCATTAAATGTTATGCCCTGGTATTTATCCTTTAAATATTCCGAAAACATTTCAAACTTCGACTGGCCAAATCTTTTCGCATCCAGGCATTCAATATATAAATTCAAGCCTTGTTTGTAGGTAGCTTCCTTTATACCTCTGGTTATGCTGTCGGACCAAGTGTAACCCAGATTATAGGAGTTAATATACAATATATGAATATTTGCACGCTCACATTTGACAAGCTGAGCTGAGGTAAGCCAAAATACAATAATTCCGAAAATACGAAATGCAAATAAATACTTCAAGGGAAAGAAGTTTTGTTAAAGTTAAACAAGGTTTAAATTACTATATTTCCGCTTATTTTATTCGAAAAATTCGAAATATCGTTACAAAACAGCAGCCATTTTTTTAAAAATAAATTAGTTCTAAAAAATATATATTATTCCATTGAACTTATTTGTTTGAAAGTAGTTTAAATATTGCATTGCTGAAACTAACAAGCATAAAAAAATGCAGATTTTTACAACAACACCGGAAGCATATGCCGAACAATTGTCGGACGAACGAAGAACAGTAATTGAAAAGCTTAGGATAACAATCAAGCGTAATATACCTGATGGTTTCCAGGAAGTTATGACTTATGGTATGATCGGGTACGTTGTTCCCCATACACTTTACCCGTCGGGCTATCATTGCGATCCCAAACAACCATTGCCATTTATAAGTATTGCTTCCCAAAAAAACTTTGTTGCTTTTTATCATATGGGAATATATGCAGATAAAAGATCTTTTAAATTGGTTTTTAAATGAGTTTTCCAAATTCAGTCATAAAAAACCGGATATGGGAAAAAGCTGCATAAGGTTTAAAAAACCTGACGATATACCTTACGAACTCATTGGGAATCTTGTTTCCAGAATAAGTGTATCCGAATGGATTGCTTTTTATGAGCAAAACCTTAAAAATTAATACACCTGTTT
Organism: Bacteroidales bacterium; assembly: GCA_012031335.1. The sequence goes on from JAAUTT010000469.1 coordinate 2,689, forward strand.
TTTAAAATTTGAGGTTCTTTGTATTGTATGGACTTTTGACCCTGAGGCACCTGATTTTTTTGCCCCGGCGCTCATTACTCTTGCCATTTCTTTTTTTGTAAGAGGTAAATAAAACATTTTTAAACTACTAATATCTTTAAATGATTAAACATTTACTTTTTCAGGTTGATAAATTCATTACGGCTTCTGATAAAGTTCGAGGTTACAGTCCTTTATTCGATATGGATTACTTCGACCTTTATCCGAACGGTTTTATGGATTTCGATAATGTCAAACCTCGTGAACGGCCTGTTTCGGATGTGAAAAATCATAACTGACAGGTGTCATTGCCATGGATTCTTCTTTTTTATGAAATTGGAAGAAAATGACGTAATATTGACTTTTATTATTCATGGCTATGATGAATTTGTAATTGGTCTAAAAAGGAGGTACATGTTGCCAAGTAAATGCTGACAGCTTGTACCTCATTTTTATTTCCTTACAATTGATTTTAAACATATAGGTTTCATTTTTTGTTACTTAAATTGTAAACAAATATATACTTGAAATATGAAGCTTAACATTATTAGTGTTGGTTTAGTACTATCAGTATCATTTGGGCTTTTAGGCCTTCGTTTTGTTGATAAGGTAAACGAAAATTATGCCTTTAAAGGGGCTGATGATCGGCCGGCACCTATGAATTATCAGAATTATTGTGCAGGTTGTCATGGCGAAAGACTTGAGAAATTTGCTGCCAAAGCCTGGATGGATGAAAAAGATAATAGTTCAGCCTTCAAAAGTATCAAATTTGGTATCGAAGACATTGGCATGCCTTCCTTTCAGAAAACATTTTCGGATGCAGAGATACAGGCACTTGCAGCTTATGTGAAAAAGGGAATTCCCGACGACAGAGGAAAGCTTAAACCTGCATTAACCAGAGGTAGTATTATGGAGTCGCAGGCTCAAAAATTTACCGTAGATACGGTGGTTTCGGGTTTGAAGGTTCCATGGGGACTTGCTTTTATGCCTAACGGCGATCTGCTTATCTCGGAGCGTGCCGGCACTTTACACTTATTTTCAGATGGTAAACTATCACCACCCATCGAAGGGCTGCCTCCTATTATGGCGTTTGGTCAGGGTGGGTTGCTCGACTTGTGCCTTCATCCCGATTATGAAAAAAACGGATGGATCTACATTTCTTATTCTGCACTAAATACCGAAAGCAAGAAGAGAATTGGAAATACTGCTGTTATGAGAGCAAAGTTAAAGGGGAATAAGCTTACCGATCAGCAGGTAATTTTCAGAGGAACCCCTGATACCGACCGTGGACATCATTTTGGATGCAAGTTGGCGTTTGACAAGAACGGATACCTCTTTTTTGGTGTCGGAGAAAGAGGACAACATTTCGATTTTCCGCAAAAACTTGATAACACCAACGGGAAAATTCATCGCATACACGACGATGGCCGAATACCAAAAGATAACCCCTTTGTAAATACTCCTGGCGCTATTCCTTCGATTTACAGTTATGGACACCGAAATCCACAGGGAAATGTATTTCATCCTGTAACAGGCGAGCTCTGGGAAACAGAACATGGTCCTAAGGGTGGAGATGAACTCAATATTGTTAAACCTGGTTTAAATTATGGCTGGCCCGTAATTTCTTATGGTATAAATTACGACGGTACCATCCTTACCGAACTGAAAGAAAAGGAAGGAATGGAACAACCGATATACTACTGGATACCATCCATTGGACCTTGCGGGATGACTTTTGTTACAGGCGATCGTTATAAGAACTGGCAAAATAATATTCTTGTAGGATCTTTAAGTTTTAAATATCTTGAGAGATTAGTACTTAAAGGACAATCAGTTATGCATCGCGAAAAATTGCTGGAAGACATTGGTCGTGTGCGAAATGTGGTTATGGGAAGAGACGGTCTTATTTATGTCGCCATTGAAAATCCGGGTAAAATATTACGACTGGTTCCGGTAAATTAGAAGACTGTTTTTATTTAGTAGGCTTATTGAAATGGTGAATCAATAGTTGTTGATAAAGGAGTGGATAATGGAACTTCAGTTGCTGTTTACTTTCCCCATTCTGTTTAAATAACTAATATCAATCCCCATTTTTTACCTGGATTGTTTTTCAG
>JAAUTT010000470.1 GCA_012031335.1 Bacteroidales bacterium
TCTTTAGCTAAAAAATGTTGGAATTTTGCAGCATGGGCTCCAGATTCCTTTGCTAAATAAATTAGATCTTTTGCTCGATTTAAATCGCCATCATGGTTAGCTGCTATGTCAGCAATGAAGTATACAAAATTATTTTTTCCAATTTCAAATGAATTTATTGAATTTTTTGCTCATTCGCGGCTTTTCTTTCCCGTAAAGGATAATAATAAAGATGCATTGGCAGGGGTAATCAATATAGATGTTGAAAAAACGAGTGCTTTAACTCCTGAAATCGAAATTATCCGCGAAGCCAGGGGTGAGGACCGGAATGAGGCCATGGAATCGGCCAAAGTAATCAAGGTAAATTATACGGTCAAAGACTCCCTGATAACGCTCGATCCCTTTTTTCGGGTCATCAATGATCAACGCTGGAAGTTTTATCACACAAAAATAATTATCCGGCTTCCTGTCGGCACAAAAATCTTTCTGGATGAAAGTACCCGGGAATTGCTGGATAATGTCCGCAATACAAACGATTACTGGGATGAGCATATGGTGAACAAAACCTGGATCATGACCGGCAATGGACTTGAACTGATGGGTTCCAGCAATTCCGAAGTTTTTCCGTTAAACGATACGGGTAATAAGGTTCTCAACCTTCAGCTGCGCGATCAGTTTGGTATCGACAGGGATAAACTATACAGGTATAATGACAGGGACCGCTTTGGAAATATTCAAATTAACGGCCGGAAATATTATTATGGCACCATCAATCTTGACATTAAAAAAAGTGAAACAGGCAAGGTAATTATCGAACTTGTAAAAACATCCTCGGGTGGTAATTCAGGAGAGGCCGAATACCTTTCGAAGGCAATAGATTATACTTTTGAACAAAACGATTCGGTTTTATGGCTCGATCCCGTATTCAGGTTTCCCGAAAATCATAAATGGAACGATCAACGTATGACAGTTATCATCCGGCTGCCTATCAATAAAAGAGTGTTTATACACCGTGATTTTGAACCCCTGATTGAGCAAATGGCCTCGTCGCATGATAAATGGACCGGCGATTTTATTAATAATACCTGGATGATGGCTAGCAGCGGTCTCGTGAAATTGGAGCAATAAAAATCAGGCAGATAATTGCGGGATCAAAAAAGATTTTTATTTTTGCACCGCAATTGTTTAATTGTCCAATGGTGTAATGGTAGCACTACAGCTTTTGGAGCTGTCTGTCTAGGTTCGAATCCTGGTTGGACAACGGAGAATGCCCTTAAACCCTTTCAAATGAAATATTTTGAAGGGGTTTTTTTATGCAGCTACATTGAATTTTCAATAATTTGTAACTGCTAATAAATCAAGTATTAAGAATGGGTTGACTAACCCTTGCTATACCCTATACCAACCCTTTAAACATTAGTTGATATCCAGAGGGTAAATTTGGTACGTAAAAAGTAATAAAATTACTTGACATGAATTATCCTCTTATTTAATTTTGTCCCATAACCAATATTTTTATTATGGCACGACTCAGCTCGGGAAGTCCGCTTAAAGGTGCTCGGGGGCGTATCGGTAATATTGTTACTTACGATCTGAACGGTGTTCAGGTAGCAAGAGCGTTACCCGACAGATCCCGGAAAAGAAAAGCTTCACCATTGGAAGAAATTAACCGTAACAACTTCCTGTTCAGGCATGCTGTTGCAAAAACTGTTAAACACAGCCTCATTGACCGCATCTGGTCAAAACAGGTATATATTGGTGGAATGAATCCATATAACAGCTTTATATCTGCTAACAAAAGTGCTTTCGGTACTGATATGACAATCGCCTTTCCCGAGCTTATGGTGCTCAGTGTGGGTAACCTTAGACAGGTGCAGGATTTGCAGGTGAGCAGGGTAGGAGAGTTGCTTGAATTCAGGTGGAAGGCGCTGTTCTCTATCCATAGTTCACAGGAAGATTTGCTTAACCTTGTACTTGTAAGCAGGGATAAGCTCGAAGTATTCCCGACTCTTATTAAACGGGAGGAAGAATTTGCAACCCTTAAATTACAAAACGATGCATCTGAAGGTGTAAAGGGATATCTTTTCTGGTCGTCAGTAAATGACAGAAACTTTTCACCCTCAATGTTCTGGAAGTATTCACCGGTTTTGGGATAAACTTGCCTTAAAAAGTCCCGTTTTTCTCGCTTCTGAACACGATGACACTAGATATTCGAAAGAATATGTCAGAATATCAGTACTTTGCATCATGCTTTCGCTGTGTTTAAATTGAATTTTGACTTTTTATGCTACGTTCTTCATTTTTCATCGCTGCTTTTCCGAAAATCCAACCCAATGGTATTTGCATTTGTCAAATCCTGCCAAATTAAACTCCTCAACGCGTAACTTGCGAAGGTCTGTCCCGTTAAACAGAGCAAAACCATTACATATTGATTATGGCAACAAATTGGAAATTAAGTGTTTTATTAACGGGACTTGTGGTATTGGCAGCATGTGAAAAAGATGGCCCGGAGAATAGCAACACCACCCAGGATCTGGAACAGAAAAATATAATAGTTAACAACAATTCAACACAGCTTTCTTCAAGAATCAAACAGGTGGATGAGCTGATGCGTGTTGAAGAAGTAATGATAATCTGCTTAAAAGTACACAGGAGCCTCCTAAAGTTGATCTCCACAAGAATTATACATTTAAGCTCAGGGCTGAAGTTGCTCCTCCGCAATATGAAGGAAATACCCTGATGGCAACCCATGTTAAAATTCTCGATAATTATGCGTTCGTAACATACAATACGAAGGGAGACATGTACCTGGGTGGTTTGGAAGTGTTTGATGTAACCGATATCAGTAACCCCCAAATTGTTTGGCAGGCTATATTCTCGAAAGCAGATATTAGCTCTGTTGATTATTACAATAATAAATTGTATATTGTTGGTGCACAGGATATAAGCAGTATGCCCGATGCCCGTCTACGGACACCTGCCCTGCTGGAAGTGCTTACGCTTAACAATAACCGTGAGATTCAGAAAGTGGATACAATTCTCAATCTGGACTCCTATGTAGGAACCGATGTTAAGGTTAACTCAGGTGGAATATATGCTACCAGTGGTTCCAACGGATTTCTGAAGATATACAATCATCAGTTCGATTCCGTATTTGCCACACCCCTGAACGATGCCCGTTCTGTTGATGTAAATACTACCGAGGCTTTTGTATTAAGCGGACAGCCCGGTAAAATTTCAGTGTTCAGTAAGGGCAATAATAGTCTGGCCAAAACCCTGAATCCCGACGGTGCAAACATTCCCGAATCGAAATCGGAAATTGCTGTTACCGACCAATACATCTATGCAGCGCTCAACGATGGCGGTTTAAAAATCTATAATACCAACGGCACACTCAAACAACATATCCCTAGACCAGCCACACCCGTAGGTATGAATGATGTTGATTTTGTTACCAATAGTGTATCACTCAACGGAGACCTTGTATTACTTGCCAATGGGGAAGCCGGTTTGTATATCGGTGGCATCGTAAAGAGCAGAAGCGACAGCGTTTTCTTGCTCGGCAGTATTCGCTTCGGCGATTATGAGTCGGCCAACTTTGTTGAATCGCGCGACAGTGTTATATTTGTTGCTACTGGTCTCGGTGGGTTAAAAATACTTTCCATCAGTATCGACGAAGGTGTACCCGAAAATATTATTCCTACCAAGCCTTGTGCCACGCTTTACGATCGTATTTTCAGTCTCTTCCCCGAATCGCAGAACAATTATAAGCGATATCCGGAATTATTCGCAGCCCGGCTCCTAAAAATGTGGTATTAACAAAGGAATCGGAAGTGTACATTACCTTTGTGGATGAAGGTGCGGGATGGAAAAACTCCCTGGGTTATTATACCTATAATCTTGCCAATCCCCCAAAAAGTATTGAGGAACTCGAAAAACATATTCTCTTCCAGAATGTATCGCAGGTGAATGAAGGCGGTGGTTTAAATGCCGGAGATATGCTGCAGATTGGAACAGGTAAATTTCCGGCCAATACGGTTATAGGTTTCTACCTGATTGCCCAGGGGTGGAAGAATGGCTATGTAGACGATGGACGATATACCCACTATACCGATGTGCAGTTTAACCCTGGTTATCACCAACAGCATACTCTTTTTATTGAAAAAAACTGCAATGACCTTGTTATGACATTTGAGGATATTGACATGGAGGATAATATCAGTTACAAAGATTATGACTATAACGATATCCTGTTTGTAATTTCGGATAATAAAGATCCTAATCATCAAACGGCAAATACAGCATTTGATACTTCCAATTTACCCGTTAAATAGTTTGGCTTTATTAGAGTTGAAAAGCGCCGGAAATCATCCGGCGCTTTTTTTGTTTCCGGATAAATGAATCCCGTCATTAACTGCATCGCACTCCCCGCTTAATCAATTCAATTTTAGTTCTACATATTTTGTAATTACACTTTCGTTTAAACTCAGGTTCTCCAGCGTTAATAAATATATTTATATTTGCTGTTTACATTTTTTAATCAGCCATGAGTTCAAAAAAAGGCAACAATCCATCAAGTAATTCCAAAAAGATACAGGATAAGGTTAAGCCAGTATCCAAAACCGTTACTGCCAAACGCGATTTTCTTGATATAATCGATGCATTCTTTTCGAAAAGACTTAAGTTTTTCTTCTGGTTTGGGATCGGTTTTACAACGCTTTTCGCTTTTCTTTTGTTCGAAAGTTAAAAGTTAGCCCCGGTGGAGACGATTCTTCTTATATTCTTCGTGCCTACGATTTTATCAGGGAATTTAAATACCCCTCTTTCAGGGACCTCTG
>JAAUTT010000471.1 GCA_012031335.1 Bacteroidales bacterium
TGCGCTTTATCTAATCCTCCCAGCAAACCTGGTTTAAGGATAATATAATCGGCTGAATTACTGAAAGCAGTTGATTTTGCTTTTCATCTCCATTTATACCAATCAATTCTTCGTCAAGCGCAACCGGAACAGGTGATAATGCACAAAGGGCGGCCATGTCGAGCCATTGACCTGCCATAATGGGTTGTTCAACAGAATGAATGTCGAACTGCGACAATCGTTTTAATTTTTCGAGGGCTTCGACGGCGGTAAATGCACCATTGGCATCCAGTCGTATTTCAAGATCGCTAAACTGGAATTTTTTCCTGATGTTGGAGAGTATTTCGAGCTCGGTATCAAAATCGACAGCACCTATCTTCAGCTTTATGCACCTGAATCCACTATCAATTTTCCGGGCAATCTGGTTTTCCATAAAATCCTTATCTCCCATCCATACCAAACCATTGATTAATATTCCTTCTTTTCCTTCGGTAAATTTTCCGGGAAAGAGTATTTTACTTCCTTTCGATTTCAAGTCGAGCAAGGCTGTTTCAAGTCCAAAAGCAATGGAAGGAAAATCGTGCAGGTTTAGTTCTCTGAAATCGGAACCCTTATTAATTTCAGAACATACTTCTTCAATTTTACTGAATAATCATCACGGTCATCGATACTTAACCCGGGAATTACGGAACACTCTCCTACTCCGGTAAAATCCCCGCGCGAAAGTAAAAGGTAGTATACTTTCTTCTCGTGTAAAACACCTCTGGATGTTCCGGCCGGAAAGCTGAAAATGAGGGTATGTTCCTTAAAAGAAGCTCTAAGTGACATATTTCCGTTCTTTTAAAACATTAATCCTACGCCGAATGCAACAGAAAACAACAGAGTTGACAGGGCCAGTTTTCTCAATTCGGTGTTAAGTTCTACCGGTTTTTTGTTTTTAAACACGATAACAACATTTTGAATAAAAAAAGGTACCGGAATTAAAAAAAGGAATTGAAAAGGAGATGTAAAATTGATAAGTGTATAAACCAGCACCGTAGCCATGGCCCCAATAATAAGAAACAAATGGTAGATTTTAGCATTTTCGCTGCCCATAATCACTACTAATGTTCGCTTCATAGCTTTTTTATCGCTGTAGTAATCGCGCATATTGTTCAGATTAAGCACCCCGGCACTAAGAAATCCTATGGAAGCTGCCGGCAATATCAGATCAGGTTTTAATAGGTGGGTATGAAGATAGTATGTGCCAATAACTCCAACCAATCCAAAAAAGATAAATACGAAGATATCGCCAAACCCCCGGTAACCGTAGGGGTTTTTACCAACCGTATATTTCACCGCTGCAAAAATTGCTGCAATACCAAGAATAAGAAAAAAGAACTTAATGTTGTTTTCCTCCCCGGAAGTACCATTAAATATGAGCGTTAACCCGGTAACCAGGGTTAGAATAATAACCAAACCTATAGCGACGATCATCTGACGTGGCGTTATCTGCCCCGATTGTACCATTCTGGGAGGGCCAATCCTGTCTTTGTTATCTTTCCCGTTTTTAAAGTCGCCATAATCGTTGGCCAAATTTGAGAGTATCTGCAGCAAAACCGTGGTTGCCGAAGCCAGCAAAAAGACTTTTAGACTGAATCGTCGCTCTGCTGCTGCTATAAAACTTCCCAATATGGTACTGGACATAGCCAGTGGCAATGTCCTGAGACGAAAAGCATGTATCCAGGCAGAAAAAATTACTCATTTGTTTTTTTCTGCAAAGTTAGGGTAACTGCTGATATTTTTTAAAATCGGGTTCTCTTTTTTCAAGAAATGCATGCTTCCCTTCCTGCGCCTCATCGGTCATATAATACAGCATGGTTGCATTTCCGGCCAGTTCCTGTATCCCGGCCTGACCGTCGAGTTCGGCATTTAGGCCCACTTTGATCATGCGTAATGCGAGGGGACTGTGTTTCATCATTTCTTTACACCACGAAACTGTTTCGTCTTCGAGTTGCGCCAGTGGTACAACTTTGTTTACGAGTCCCATCTCCAGGGCTTCAGCAGCAGAATATTGCCTGCAAAGAAACCATATTTCGCGTGCTTTTTTCTGACCCACCACTCTTGCCAGATAAGATGAACCGAAACCGGCATCGAAACTGCCCACGCGTGGGCCAACCTGTCCGAAAATGGCATTATCCGAGGCAATAGACAAATCGCATACAACATGCAGTACATGGCCTCCACCAATAGCATAACCATTTACCATAGCTATTACAGGTTTTGGCAGACTGCGAATCTGTTTCTGGAGGTCGAGAACATTTAACCTGGGGATACCATCTTTACCGATATAACCGGCAAAATTCTTCACATTCTGGTCTCCTCCGCTGCAAAATGCCTTGTCGCCTTCGCCGGTGAGTATAACATTAAAAATATCCTGACTGTCGCGGCAAATTACCATAGCATCGCACATTTCCTTCACCGTGTCGGGGGTAAAGGCATTGCGGTAACGCGGACGATTGATGGTAATTTTAGCTATTCCTTCGAAATATTCGAATTTAATTTCCTCATAGTCTTTAATTTTGGACCACTGTCTCATATCAGAGTGCTTTTTATAAATTGATAATATGCTTTAAATGCTTTTGTATTTTCCTTTGCATCGGTTCTTATCTCCAATAAACATGTTTCATCGGAGTTACGAAGTTTATCCAAACAATCGTGTAAGTCTGATAAATCGTCGCAACTTATATATTTAATTCCAAAGGCTTCAGTCAGCGATTTTATCTTAACACGATGGGGTGTTTCGAAAAATCTGCGTGCCTTATCCATTTCACTGCCGGTATCGATAAGGCTGAAAATATTACCACCATTGTTATTGATGACAATAATTTTAAGGCCCGGTTTAATATAATCGTTCCAGAGTGCATTGGAATCGTATAAAAATGCCAGGTCGCCGCTTATTAACCAGGTGTTTTTACCTGATACATAAGCTGATCCGGCTGCAGTAGACAGGCAGCCATCGATACCCGAAGTACCACGGTTGCAAAAATAGGTGAGTTCCTTCTTAGTACGGGTAAGTTGTGCATAACGAACAGGAGTGCTGTTAGCCAGGTGAATAACCGTATCATTGGGAATCGATCCCAAGATTTCATGGCTAACCCGTAAATCTACCAACCCAAGTTTGTTAATAAATTCATTATGTAACTGCTGCTGCTGGTTGTTTTCAGCTTTTAAACCCTTATAGTCATTGTTCTCCTGCGATCTTTCTTCCATTAAAATGTTCAATACATCACATGCATCAGCATCGATCAGGAAAGACAAGCACCGGAATGTATCAATGTATGCTGCAGAATTAGTAAAATGCCAGTGTTCAACTGGTGGAAAGGTCCTGAAATATTGTTTCAGTCTTTTCGAGACCAGCCCCTCTCCTATTGTAATCAATAAATGGGGTTGGTACAATGCCTTTTCGCTATCATTAAGAGCTGCCAGCAGAGGTTCGGAGGATGAAATAATATTTTCTCCTGCAATATTCGAAAGGTTCTCGGCAAAAACAACCGTATCGTTTCTCTGAGAAAGTGACAATGCCAGATGACTCAATTCTTCCGTTCTTTGGTACAATACCGAAAATAACTGCTTTTTTGGTCAGGTTTTTCCACCGGGTTTTAAGCGAATTTATCTGATCAATTTGCAGTTGTCTTTTGGATTGGAGGGAACTTATAATATTGCTGATCTTAAAGTCCTCCGGAAGTTGATTGTATAATGGTTCGCGGAGGGGAATATTGATATGAACCGGTCCGGCTGGATATTGCATTGCTGTATTTATAGCCTCCGAAACGATGCGGTTAAAATACCAGAGATCATCGGGATGAACTGTTTCCAGCGGAAGTTCGAAACTTTGCTTCACATAATTTTTAAAAATCTCCGTTTGCCGGATAGTTTGTCCGTCGGATTGATCAATCCACTCTTTGGGGCGGTCGGCAGTGAAGACTACCAGAGGCAGATTTTGATAATATGCTTCGGATACCGCGGGAGCAATGTTCAAAACAGCAGTGCCTGATGTGCAGACAACTCCGGTTGGTTTTTGTGTGTATTGCGACATCCCCAGGGCAAAATAGCCAGCTGACCGTTCGTCGGTAATGCTTAGGCATTCCATTCCCGGATGAGAGGTAAAAGAAATGATTAATGGTGCGTTTCGGGATCCGGGACAAATGACAACCCTGTTTAATCCATGCCGGGAACAAATTTCGGGAAGATTCCGGATTCCCTGGCGTGCATCGTTGTTATTGCTCATGGATTATTTAAACTGTTGATTACATTCAGCATTGTCATCATCTTCTGGTTTGTTTCTTCCCATTCGCTTTCCGGATCACTACCCGAAGTTATTCCGGCCCCCATAAACAATGCGAAATGATTCTTCAGAACCTTCATACAGCGGAGATTAACGAAAACCCTTGTATCATTATCTACATTTACAGTTCCGAGAAAACCTGTGTAATACTCCCTGTTATGATGCTCCAGACTGTTAATATATTCATAGGCCTTACGGCGGGGTAGTCCACATACAGACGGAGTTGGATGCAATACAGAAATAAATTCACCTGTTTTACCATTCAATATATCGCGGTTAAAGGAGAAAACGGATTTCAGATGCACCAAATTAGCCGCCTGCTGACTAACCGGGCCTTTTTTGGTATAATCGGCAATGCCAAAACGGTTCAGGCGTTCTTCGATAAAATCGGTTACAAATTTCTGTTCTTCCAGTTCTTTTCGCTTCCATTGAACATCTTCAACAGGAATACCATTCAGTTTTTGTGTCCCTGCCAACGATACGGTTTCGACAATATTTTCATGAATTTCGA
>JAAUTT010000472.1 GCA_012031335.1 Bacteroidales bacterium
AAAGGCTGATGCATACGGAAACTTTGAAGCTGTCGAAACAATAGTAGGAGCAGAGGGGCAGGGAAAACTTATTAGTTTTTGCCTGATGAGGGTTTAGTTCTAAAAAGGGGTGAAAAGGTTGGAATTATCGACACAACTTCTTTATGGCTTAAGAAACAACAGCTGATTGCAATGAAAAAAGCTGCTGAATCAAAGCTCGTTCAAATTCGTGCACAGATAGATGTACAGGAAACGCAGCTGGAAACAGTGCAGAAAGAACAGAAAAGAATGGAGAGTCTGGTTAAAGATAAGGCTGCCCCTGAAAAGCAATTGGATGATATAAATGGTCAATATAAACTGATTGTTAGTCAGATAGCATCCATAAAATCTCAAAATCAAGCCGTGTCAGGAGAAATTGAAGCTGTTGAGCAGCAAATCCTTCAAACTGAAGACCAGATTCTGAAATGCTATATTACCAACCCCATAAACGGAACTGTTCTCGAAAAATATATTGAACCTTCCGAAATAGTAACTATCGGAAAAAACCTATATAAAATTGCAGATTTGAGTATTGTAAAACTTAAAGCTTATGTGAGCGGTTCTCAGCTGGTTCAGATAAGGCTGGGGCAAAAAGTTGAAGTTAGAATTGATGCTGATGCCAAAAATAACCAATCAGTCCAGGGAACTATAAGCTGGATATCATCTCAAGCCGAATTTACCCCTAAAATAATTCAAACCAAAGAGGAAAGAGTTAAACAGGTTTATGCAGTGAAAGTGGATGTTATAAATGATGGACGCATTAAAATTGGTATGCCGGGAGAAATATTTATGACCTCAGTAAAACCTTAATTGATAGCCCTATGTACGCAATTGCTGCAGAAAATATTTCGAAGAAATTTCAGGATACGGAAGCACTGAAAGGGATATCTTTTCAGGTAAATAAAAATGAACTGTTTGGTTTTATTGGGCCCGACGGTGCCGGAAAAACCACACTTTTCCGTCTGATAGCTTCTTTACTTTTACCGGCTACGGGTAAACTTTCAGTTCTTGGGCTTAATCCGGATTCGAATTATAAAGAGCTCAGAAAAAGGCTTGGGTATATGCCCGGGAGATTTTCATTATATCCGGATTTAACTGTAGAGGAGAACCTTGAATTTTATGCTACTATTTTCGGAACATCAATCAAGGAAAATTATCATCTTATAAGGGATATTTACAGCCACATTGAACCATTCAAAAATCGTCCCGCAGGTAAGCTCTCCGGTGGTATGAAACAAAAACTGGCACTTTCGTGTGCGTTAATTCATAAACCAGAACTATTAATTCTCGATGAACCAACTACCGGTGTTGATGCCGTTTCGCGCAAAGAATTTTGGCAGATGTTAAAGAAATTACAACAACAGGGTATTACAGTAGTTGTTTCAACGCCTTATATGGACGAAGCATCTTTATGCGACAGGGTTGCTTTAATTCAAAAGGGCAATCTACTGAGCGTTGACACCCCTGCAAATATAACTTCGGCTTTTAATGTCCCACTTTTCGGAATCAGAGGCAATAACATGTACGAGCTTTTGAATCAGCTTAAAGTATATCCGAATTGTTCAACTGCTTTTCTTTTCGGTCAATATATTCATGCCACTTTTCATGAAGCATTAAATGAGGCTGATCTCAGAAATTATCTTCATACCAAAGGTTTGGAGAATATCGATATCCTTTTAGTGGATCCCGGCATTGAAGACCGTTTTATGCAATTAATGACTGCTGAAGAAACCGTTTCTTAATTCACAAATATGGAACAGAAAATAATTGAAGTTGAAAATCTGGTGAAAAAATTCGGAAAACTTCATAGCCAATGATCATTTAACATTTCAGGTAAGCAAGGGGGGAAATATTTGGATTTTTAGGCGCCAATGGAGCCGGTAAAACAACTGCGATAAGAATATTATGCGGTCTTTCATCACCAACATCCGGAAAGGTTTCTGTAGCAGGTTACGATGCATATAAACAGTCGGAAAAAAATAAAACAGAATATCGGATATATGAGCCAGAAATTTTCCTTATATGAAGACCTGACTCCAATGGAGAATATACAATTTTACGGAGGAATTTACCGGATGCCTGCCAAAGAAATAAGGGAGCGCTCGGTTCAGCTTTTTAAAAAATTGGGTTTTGAAGATTATAATAAAAACTAATCCGGGATATTCCTCTTGGATGGAGGCAGAAACTGGCTTTTTCAGTGGCAATTTTTCATCAGCCTAAGATTGTATTTCTGGATGAACCAACCGGAGGTGTTGACCCGATAACCCGAAGACAGTTTTGGGATTTGATATATCAGGCTGCCAATGACGGTATAACGGTTTTTGTTACAACACATTATATGGACGAGGCCGAGTATTGTCACCGGACTTCCATTATGGTGGAAGGACGTATTGCCGACCTTGATACTCCTTTGAATCTGGTTAAAAAGTATAATGCACAAACAATGGACGAGGTGTTTTACATCCTTGCGCGAAATTTCACTAAATAGTAATGTATGAAGAAATTCTGGGGGTTTGTTATTAAAGAGTTTTACCACATTTTTCGCGATAAACGAACAATGTTGGTATTGTTTGGAATGCCTCTGATTATGATGCTTTTATTTGGTTTTGTGATTACAAACGAGATAAAGGATGCGAAAATCGCCGTTTGGGATTTATCAAACGATCCCACAACTAAAGGAATTACATCTAAAATTGCATCATCGGGTTATTTTCAAGTTGTTGAAGTGCTCACTTCGGGTAACGAGGTAGAATCGATATTTAAAAAGGGGAATGTAAAAGAAGTTATTGTATTTGAAAAGGACTTTGAAAAAAAGCTTTATAGGACAGGAGTAGCTAATGTGCAGCTTTTTACTGATGCATCCGATGCAAATCAGGCCAAAATAATTGCCGATTATACTGCTGGAATTATAAGAATTTATGGTAAATCTTTAAATCGGGAATTAATTACCCCGTATCGTATTGAAACTGAAACGAGAATGTTCTATAATCCGGAACTTAAGGGTGTTTATATGTTTGTTCCTGGTATAATGGCCATGATATTAATGTTGGTTTCAGCTCTGATGACATCAATTTCCATAGTGAGGGAGAAAGAAATGGGAACCATGGAAGTTCTCCTTGTTTCTCCGTTACGTCCGATACAGATCATTCTTGGAAAGGTTATGCCTTATGTGTTTCTTTCATTTATAAATGCAGGTTTGATTATTGTCCTGAGTTTGACAGTATTTGATCTTCCTGTGCAGGGAAGTATTTTGCTTTTACTCACAGAATGTCTTCTGTTTATAGTTTTGGCGCTTTCGTTGGGAATACTGATTTCAGCATCTACGAGTAATCAACAGGTGGCTATGTTACTATCAATGGTAGCCTTAATGTTGCCCACTATGTTGCTTTCAGGTTTTATATATCCTGTTGAAAATATGCCCTGGATATTGCAAGTTCTCTGTCACTTAATGCCTCCGAAGTGGTTCATTGAAATTGTTAAAGGAATTATGCTAAAGGGAGTAGGGTTAGAGAAACTTTGGTTCGAAACTATGATATTAATGGCGATGACGTTTGCACTATTGGCCATTTCGGTTCGGAAATTCAAAAAAAGATTAGAATAAATATGAGAACAATAGGTTATATAATTCGAAAAGAATTCATACAGATATTCCGCAACAGGTCGATGTTACCCATTATTTTTATCATGCCGGTTGTTCAGCTGATAATTCTGGCAAATGCTGCCACATTAGACTTGAAACAAATCAATATGATTGTGGTAGATGAGGATATGTCGCAAAGTTCAAGGGCATTAACTTCTAAATTTGCAGGGTCCCCCTTCTATAATATTAAGAACACGAGTTTTTCAGTTAAGGATGCTGAAGAAGAAATTCTGGAAGGAACAGCAAGTGTTATCCTTCGTATTCCGAATAATTTTGAAAAAGACCTGATGCGTGAAAATGAAGCCAAAATTCAGTTGTTGGTCGATGCAATCAATGGTGTATCAGCAGGTTTGGCAAATGCTTACAGCAATGCAATCGTTGCCGATTTTAACAAGGAAATTGTTTCAGAGTTGGTTACAATTCCTATACCTGATGGCCTAAATAAAAATATTGTAACTATTCCGTATTACTGGTACAATCCACAATTGAGCTATAAGAATTTTATGGTCCCCGGAATTTTAGGAATTCTGATAACTATGATTGGTATGTTTCTCGCTTGCATGAACCTGGTGCGTGAAAAGGAAATCGGTACAATTGAACAGATAAATGTTACCCCAATTCATAAATATCAGTTCCTTGCCGGTAAACTACTTCCTTTTTGGATTATTGCTCTTTGCGAACTTGCATTTGGGTTGGCAGTAGGTAAACTTCTGTTTAATATTCCTTTTTTGGGAAGTATTTTTCTGCTCTTCGGTTTCTCTTCTTTGTATCTTCTTGTAATTCTTAGTTTTGGACTTTTTATCTCAACTTTTGCCGACACCCAGCAACAGGCAATGTTTGTATCCTGGTTTATTGCAATGGTATTTATTATGATGAGCGGATTATTTACTGCTGTTGAAAATATGCCCGATTGGGCTCAGCTGATCAATACCATAAATCCTATTGCATATTTTATGCGTGTAGTTCGAATGATAATGTTAAAGGGTTCAGAATTGAAAGATATTGTTAATGAGATAATAATGCTGACAGGATATTTTTTGGTGATCTCAAGTCTTGCTATTTGGAGGTATAAAAAAATAAGTTAATCATTTTTAAAATATTATCAAAAGAACTTTCGTTATGAAAATAACACAAAATTCATCTTTTTTTTAAAAATATA
>JAAUTT010000473.1 GCA_012031335.1 Bacteroidales bacterium
ATATCTTAAACGGGCATCGTACTTAAGCGAATCGCTACCTGCACGGGGTATTATCTCATCGAAATTATAAAGCATAGCAAAAAAATATCCGGCAAATATCGCGGAAAAAGTTGAATTTGTTGTGAAGAAAAAATATTGACACCATTGGTTCAAAACAAAATGAAAACCGACTGTCGACATATAAATTCCTGGAAGAATACTATTTTCCGAAGTTACCTGCCGACAGTCGTTCTTTCTATCTTTTCATTTTCATTACAAAGTCGTCGAGAATATCTTTCAGGTCTGGCTTACCAATTTCCTGAAGATCGTAATAAACACGGGTATTGGGTTTGTTTATTTTCACAAGCCGGTTAAGATCGATAGGTGTAGCTATAATAACCGAGTCGCAATCGGTTTTATTAATAGTAGCTTCCAGGTCAGCCAGCTGTTGTGCTCCATACCCCATAGCCGGCAAAAGCGTTCCGATTCCCGGATAAATCCTGAACGTTTCAGCCAGCTTTCCAACAGCAAACGGTCGCGGATCCACCAAAGTCTTAGCGCCGAACTTTTGAGCAGCAACAGTACCTGCACCAATTTTCATCTCCCCATGCGTAAGTGTTGGTCCATCTTCAATTACCAATACCCTTTTTCCTCTGATAATATCGGGATTATCGACCCTGATAGGAGATGCCCCGTCCACAACTATAGCATCGGGATTAAGCTCAGCAATATTCTTTCGGACAACTTCAATATTTTCCGGAGATGAGGTATCTATTTTGTTAATCACAACTACATCAGCCATTCGGAGTGTTATTTCGCCCGGATAATATGACTTTTCGTGTCCGGCACGGTGCGGGTCGGTTACAGTAACCATAAGGTCGGGTTTATAAAACGGGAAATCGTTGTTTCCACCATCCCACAAAACCACATCGCACCCATCGGGATCCTTTTCGGCAGCTCTTAAAATATCTTCGTAATCAACCCCGGCATAAATCACATTTCCCCGCACCACGTGAGGTTCATATTCTTCCATTTCCTCAACCGTACATTTATGTGTTTCCAGATCGGCCAGAGTGGCAAACCGCTGCACGCGCTGTTTAACCAGGTCGCCATAAGGCATCGGGTGGCGAACAGCTACAACCTTCAATCCTTTTTCGATAAGAATTTCGATGATCCGGCGACTTGTCTGGCTTTTACCACAACCTGTACGTATAGCGCCTACGGCAATCACAGGTTTGGTACTTTTCAACATAGTATCGGCAGGGCCAAGCATTGTAAAATCAGCACCGCAGGCATTCACTTTGGCCCCTGTTGTCATCACTCTCAAATAAGGTACATCGCTGTACGAAAAAACGCATTCCTGCGCCTTAAATCTGGCAATCAGCTGGGGCAGTTCTTCTTCCGCAAAGATCGGAATACCTTCAGGATAAAGAGAACCGGCTAACTCAGCAGGATATTTTCTTCCATCTATATCTGGAATTTGAGCTGCTGTAAAGGCTACCACCTTAAAAGCAGGATTATTGCGATAATAAGTATTAAAATTGTGAAAATCGCGTCCGGCTGCGCCTAGAATAATAACTCGTCTTGGTTCCATATAATTATTGGTTTTCTTTCAAAATTAAGCGATACTGTAGTTAAAGTCATGATAATTGACATATGCGGCATATGTTAAATGACACCCCCAGGAAAAAAAAGTATAATACTCGATTTCTTTGGAAATGCAGTATTAATTGAATATTATTGTAGAAAGTGCTTTTGAATCAAAAAATAATTATTAGCAGTTTAACCGTAACGCCCATATAATAAACGAATTATCAGATGAACTTTCTTGCACACATATATCTTTCGGGCGATAACGACGAAATTAAAGTCGGGAATTTTGTTGCCGATTGGATAAAAGGGCAGGATTTTAAACGATATTCGCCCGAAATCCAGAAAGGTATATTGTTACACAGAAGCATCGATTCGTTTACAGATAACCACCCAACTATCAGGAAAAGTAAAAGCCGGCTCTCGAATAACTACGGGAAGTATGCCGGAATAATAATCGATATTTTTTACGATCATTTTTTGGCAAGTAACTGGAATACCTTCAGTAAAACTCCCTTACCTGTTTATGCTCAGGAGGTTTATAGGCTACTCGAAAAGTATATCGACAGTTTTCCATTGGGTATCAGAGAATTCATACCTCGGTTTATGGAACGGCGATGGATGGAATCGTACGCAACAGTGACAGGCATTCAGAATGTATTAGCAGGGATGTCGCGTCACACCTCTTTACCCGACCATACCATACAAGCCATTGAAATTCTGAACCAATATCATGATGATTTTAAAGTCGAGTTCTTTGACTATTTTCCGCAATTAATCCATTATGTGGAAGATAAGTTCGAAATTGTAATAGAAAACCAGCCCACTAACCAATAACTAAATGTTTTTATCTGCTTAATTAGTATATTTGATTTCTACCTTAATTATTCGTTATGGAATTTTTATTATTTATCATCGTTCTGGCGATTTTAATTATTCTTATTGTAAATAATTCCAATATCAATAGCCGTTTAAAAGAAATATTGAAAGAGGTTGAATATTTAAAATTTCAGATTTCGCGGATTGAAACTCCCGAAAAATCTCCCAAACCTACTGTAAAATCTGCCGAAGAAGCTATCAGTCCGAAAAATGCTGATGAAAAAACAAAGCAGGAACCCCTGATAACTCCTCTTCCGGAAATTGAAAAGCCGGTTGTTCCTGTTGAAAACCCCATTTCCAGTGCATATGAGGATACAATAAAGGCCAAACTGGAGGCTATGAAACACAGCCAAACAGTCTATTCGACTGCAGCAACCACCCAAACGCAAAAAACTGCCTCACCACCAAAACCGGTCAAACAGCCTACGGATTTTGAAAAGTTTATTGGAGAAAACCTGATCAGTAAAATTGGTATCATTATTCTGGTTTTGGGCATTGGTTTCTTTGTTAAATATGCAATCGACAATAACTGGATTGGGGTATATGGCCGCACTGCCATTGGTTTGGCCACTGGTGGTTTACTCATTGCCGTAGCCCATTATCTGCGTAAATCGTATAAAACCTTCTCCTCTCTCCTTACCGGTGGTGGATTAGCAGTTTTCTATCTTACTATTGCCATAGCTTTTCATCAATATCATATTTTCAGTCAAACGGCTGCTTTTGTGATCATGATAGTCATTACAATCTTTTCAGTAATGTTATCGTTGCTTTATGATAAAAAAGAGCTGGCTATATTTTCGCAGGTGGGCGGTTATGCAGCCCCGTTTATGCTGTCGACAGGAGATGGAAACTACATAATACTTTTTTCATACCTGTTGATTCTCAATGCCGGACTGTTAATTCTGGCATATTTTAAACGGTGGCATATACTTAATTTGCTGGCTTTTTTATTCACTATAATTATTTTCTCGGGATGGTTAGCAACAACCTTTTGGGGTAAGAGTATTATGCCCTATCGAAATGCCTTATTGTTTGCAACAGCATTTTATATTGTCTTTTTTCTTGTAAATATACTCAACAACCTCAAAGAACGTAAGCCATTCAAAACAGCCGAGATCATGATGATTCTCTCGAACAATCTGTTCTTTTTTATTTCGGGTATGACAATCCTCCGAAACTATGAAGCCGGAATTTACAAAGGACTGTTTACGGTTTTATTGGGTATTTTCAATTTTGGCTGGTTGCTTTATCTGTATCAAAAAAAGCAGGTCGACCGCAACCTTATCTATCTGCTTGTTGCACTTGTAATGACTTATATCAGCCTCGCCATTCCAATTCAGCTAAACGGACACTCCATTACATTGTTCTGGGCAGCCGAACTTGTTATACTTTTATGGTTATCGCGGGTTTCGGGAATCAAAATATTAAGGGCTGGTCACTTAATTATACTTGTTCTTGTATTGGGCAGTCTGATTATGGATTGGGGAAATCTATATAAATATCATGCTCAAAGCCTACCTGTGATTTTCAATCAGGTATTTATTACCGGTTTGGTTGTACTTGCAGCCTTGGTTGGTTCATTCTTAATACTACGCAGGGAAACCGAACTAAACTTTGTGAACAATATCATTTCAACAAATTCATACAAGGGGTTGCTAACCTTTATACTCTTTATTGTTGCATTTTTGGTCCCCTTTCTTGAGCTAATTTACCAGGTTAAAAATTTATTATCCTGTCAGTTCCTTTATTGTAGTTATTGGTAGTATTTACGTTTATGCCTATCTGTTCTCAACACTTTGGATTACCCAAACGACAAATGGAAACAGACTAATGAAATATTGTTCTTTTTGTCCTGGGGCACATTATTTCTTTACTTTTTCGTTTTTCAGGTCAATTTGCTTCAGGTAAGGGACGCATACATTTATGCCAATACCATTACAAAAGGCGCTTTTTTGTTCCATTACACGGTAATTCCTATAATCCTTGGTATTCTATACTTTTTAAGGAAAAAGAAAGGTTCAGTTTTGCCTGATAGCGGATTCCTGAATCAATTATTCTCGTGGTTTGTAACTGTATTGCTTGTTTTTATTGCCAGCGCAGAGCTTGATAACATTTTCATAATCATAACCAATGCCGGTAAAAACAATTACATGCAAATGCTTGAAATTAGTCATAAAGTTGGTTATCCAATTTTATGGGCAATGTTTGCTTTTATCTTGATTAGTATAGGAATTAAAAATAAGCTTAAAATTATGAGAATTCAGGCTTTATTTCTGTTTGGTCTGATTATCCTTAAACTTTTCCTTTTCGATGTATGGAGCATGAGCGAAGGAGGGCGCATCGCTGCTTTTATATTCCTTGG
>JAAUTT010000474.1 GCA_012031335.1 Bacteroidales bacterium
GGTGGATGGTAATGGAAATTGTTCGAAGGTGTCGTTTTTGATCCACATCCCAAGCGATGCATTCTCGAATTAAAGAAAGTGACCGATAACTTCGAAAAAAGAGACTATCGGCTTCATATAGCCATATCACCATTAAAGAGCGTGGATAGGTTTGAATGGTTTATTGAAAAAGCAGTTGAAATTGGAGTGGATGAAATTACACCAATTCTTTGCTCAAGAACCGAAAAAGAAAAATGTAAATAATGACAGACTAACCAGAATAGTTGAGTCGGCAATGAAACAGTCTCTAAAAGCATATCAGCCTGTTATTGGTAACCTGATTTCGTTGGACAAATTTGTTTCATTGCAGGAAAATTCAAAACTGCAGAAGGGAATTGCTTTTTGTGGAGAAGTTTAAAAGAACAAATAGGGAAGGTGTTTTCGCAAAATACTGATAGTTTGATTCTAATAGGTCCCGAAGGAGATTTTACTCATGAAGAAGTTGAAATGTGTATATCAGCCGGATTTAGAGGCGTTTCTCTTGGAAAAGCAGGCTACGGACCGAAACTGCCGGTGTGGTAGCCTGCCATGGAATAGCTTTTATAAACAATGGTTAACCCACAAAAAAGTCGAATACATTGCTTATTTCGCTACTTTTTACCTTATAAATTTCGGTGTATTTACAACGGGAACAAGTGATGGTTGTGAATCTTTTATTCTGGATGTCAAAAACTTTTGTCCAAAAACCTCCCACAGCTCTGAATTCATCAATTTCGTAGTGTGAGTTATTACATTTTGGGCATTTAAATTTAAGTATCATTTTCTAAAGTATTTTTAGTTTTGTCATCGGTTTTTCTTTTTTGTAATCTGCCTGCTTCGCGTAATGCTCTATCAATCAGCCATTCTAATTGACCATTTGTGCTCCGGAATTCATCCGCAGCCCATTTCTCCAGAGCCTCCATTTTATCGGCATCTATTCTTAAAACAAATGGTTTCTTACCCGCCATAGTTAATTAATGATTCAGTGTACCTGCATTGATAACAGGTTGAGCAGAGTCCTCCGAACATAGCACAACCATTAAATTACTTACCATAGCAGCCTTTTTATCTTCATCGAGATCAACAATCTCACGCACCGAAAGTTGTTTTAAAGCCATTTCGACCATTCCTACGGCTCCTTCTACGATTTTTTCCCGGGCTGCAATAATGGCAGAAGCTTGTTGTCTTTTTAGCATTGACCCGGCAATTTCCGATGAATAAGCCAGTTGGTTAATCCTTGCTTCAATCACCTCAATTCCTGCAATATTCAAACGTTCTTTCAGTTCTTGTTCGAGTTGTTCGTTTACTTCATCTGTGTCCAGCTCTTAAGGTAACAGTGGCTTCTTCCAGCTCAAAGTTATCATAAGGATAAATACCGGCCAATTTCCTTAAGGCTGCTTCGGTTTGGATAATTACAAAATGCTCATAATTGTCCACTTCAAAGGCTGCTTTGAAAGTTTCCTTTACTCTCCAAACTAATACGAGACCGATCATTATCGGATTCCGACTTTATCATTTACTTTAATTGGTTCGCAGTTAAAGTTACGGGCCCGGAGGGAAACTTTTTTCTTAACAAAAAAGGGGTTTGCCCAAAAGAAACCATTATCCTTGGCAGTGCCACTGTACGATCCAAAAAGGACCATAACCATGGATTGATTTGGTTGAACAACGAAAAAACCACTGGAAAGAAAAGTGGTTATCATAGCCAGAATTGCAGCCAGTATTGGTATTCGCATTATAAACCCCAGAACTGTTAAAACAAGCATAATCAGAACAACTGCAAGCATCACATAGCCTGAGACAGGTTTCAGTAAAGATTCATTTTTCATGGTTTTGCAAATTAGTATTAATATGATATTAAAATGATATCACAAATGTAAATAAAAAACCAGAATTAAATTCAAATTCCGGTTTTTTATTTACTGTTTACTTTTGGCAATAATTTCTTTTATAACCGATTCCCGTATGTTTTTTTCTTCCGAATTTAAGTAAGCGGTAACATCAGGAAAAGATAAAAGAGATATTTCCTCCAAAAAATTAGGTTCTACCTCCTTTTTTGAAGGAACACTGGTGATGAAGTAATAAAGAGTAGAAAGTTTCATAGGCATTTTACGATTGATTTCTTGTAAAACGCCTGTTCTACCAAATTATTATGTAAAATTTCTATTTTGAAAGACAAATATTATTGTCTTTAATAATTTTCCTGAGATTAATTAATGCATAACGCATTCTTCCCAGAGCGGTGTTAATACTTACATTGGTTTGGTCGGCAATTTCTTTAAAACTAAATCCACCATAGTGCCTGAGTAATACAATTTCTTTCTGGTCTGCCGGCAGCTCATCAACAAGTCTTCTGATATCCTTTGTTATTTGAAAATCGATTATTTCATCTTCAATTGTCTGATCAGAGAACTTCTGAGAATTGAACAGATCGAATTCGTACTTTTCACTACTTACGGTATTCATCTGTTTTTCCCGGCGAAAATAATCGATTACAAGGTTATGAGCAATGCGCATTACCCATTGGAGAAAAACGGCCATTTTCCTGATATCTTCCATCAGTTAAAGATTTAATTACCTTTAAAAAAGTATCCTGAAAGATATCCTCAGCGAGTTGCTGATCTCTCACTGTGAGAAGAATGTAAGTGTAAACTTTGTTTTTGTAGCGGTGAATCAGAGTTTCGATAGCCTGTGCATCTCCATTAACGAAATTAACTACCAATTCGTTATCGGTTAATAATTGTGTTTTCAAATCTACCTCCTTAAATTTTATTAATCAAGAGTAGAGATGTTTCTATAGGCTATTCTCCTAATGTTTAATGGGTTAATATTTTATTTGCGATTGCAAGTAAATCAAAAAAGGTTTTAAATCAAAACAATTATCTTTGTTTTTTCGTTAATATTTGTTAATAAAATGTAAATGTCCGAAGACAGAAATTCTAAAAACAGCATTATTATTCGCGGAGCGCGCGTTAACAACCTCAAAAATATTTCGCTCAATATTCCCAGAAATAAGTTAGTAGTTCTGACAGGTTTGAGTGGTTCAGGAAAATCGTCTCTGGCATTCGATACTATATACGCTGAAGGTCAGCGTCGATATGTAGAAAGCTTATCCTCCTATGCCCGACAGTTTTTAGGTCGGATTAATAAACCCGACGTAGATTTTATTGAAGGTATTCCGCCGGCAATTGCCATAGAGCAAAAGGTAAATACACGAAATCCAAGGTCAACAGTTGGAACGTCAACCGAAATTTACGATTATATAAAGCTTTTGTATGCTAGAGCCGGTGTTACGTATTCTCCGGTATCGGATGAGGTGGTTAAACGTGATTCTGTAACCGATGTGGTTGATTATATTCTCTCTTTTGAAGAAGGGACTTCTCTTTTGATATTAAGTCCGGTTGCCCATAAACTGGATAGTAATTTTATTGCTTACCTGGAACTTATGCTAAGTCAGGGTACCACACGTATGGAGTATAACGGCGAAATCCTGAAGCTTGAGGATATCCTGGCAAACAAAGCAAAGTTGGATACGAATGTTGAAGTTAACATAATAATCGACCGCATTCGCACAGCTAAAGATGAAGATTCCGTTTCCCGGTTTGCGGATTCGGTGCAAACAGCGTATGCCGAAGGGAATGGAGCCTGTATCATAAAAACAATTGATGCTCAACCTCAGGTGAACAAGTATTTTTCGAACCGATTCGAAAGGGATGGGATGGAATTTGAAGAGCCCAATGAGCATATGTTCAGCTTTAACAGTCCTTATGGAGCGTGTCCGCGATGTGAAGGTTACGGAAGGGTTATCGGTATCGATGAGGATCTGGTAATTCCCGATAAATCACTCAGTATTTACGACAGTGCGGTTGCTTGCTGGAGGGGTGAGGGGATGAAGGTGTGGAAAGATAATTTTGTGATGACTGCTCCCAAATATAATTTTCCGATTCATAAACCTGTTTATGATCTGTCGGATGAACAGTACCGCTTTTTATGGGAGGGTAATGCCAGAGTAGAAGGATTAGATGCCTTTTTTAAATATCTGGAAGACAATAAATATAAGGTTCAATATAGAGTGATGTTATCGCGCTATAGTGGTAAAACCACCTGTCCTGAATGTCGAGGTGCCCGGCTCAGAAAAGATGCCACTTATGTTAAAATAAGCGGCCGGACACTTCCCGAACTTGTTCTGGTACCTATTGATGAGTTATACCAATTCTTTAAAAATATTGATCTTAGCGAACATCAGAAAAATGTAGCCGGACGAATTTTAGTTGAAATTGAAAACCGACTCGATTACATGATGAATGTTGGTTTAGGGTATTTAACCCTTAATCGTTTGTCTGCAACCCTGTCGGGAGGCGAATCGCAGCGTATTAACCTGGCAACATCTCTCGGAAGTAGTCTGGTTGGCTCATTATATATTCTCGACGAACCAAGCATTGGTTTACATCCCCGCGATACAACTCTTTTGATTGAAGTTCTCAGAAAACTTCAGAAAATTGGAAATACGGTGATTGTTGTAGAGCACGACGAGGAAATAATCCGTGCCGCACATGAAATTGTTGATATAGGTCCATTGGCAGGACGCCATGGCGGAGAAATAGTTTTTCAGGGTTCGGGATCTGATTTGGAACAAACTGGAAGGAGCCTGACAGCCGATTATCTTACAGGACGTTTAAAAATAATTCTTCCTAAAATTCGACGTAAATCTTCACATTTTCTGGAAGTTACAGGAGCAAGGGAAAATAACCTCAAGAAAATATCGGTGAAATTTCCCTTACATTTGT
>JAAUTT010000475.1 GCA_012031335.1 Bacteroidales bacterium
CCCTGAAAACACTGACTCCGTAACTGTGAGCAGCGCAATGGATTATTTCGTAATGCCCGATGACATTATACAACCCATCCTATAATCCAACTGTAAGTTTAACTGCAAACCTTGTTTCAACCTTTACATGGTCAACTGCTCCGGCAGGACCAAGTGTAGCAACTAAAACAGGATTCGGTTCAAACTACGTTACAGTTACATGGCCAGGAACAGTTGGCTCCTACACATTAAATGTAAAAGAAAACGCAGCTTCGGGATGTGATGATGCTACCGGAAGAGATATTTCGGTAACCACCATTGCCAGACCAACTGCAAATTTTAGTGCTGCTTCTTCAACACAATGTACAGCAACACCTGCTTCACAGAGCTTTACATTACCATTAAATTTAACCACTGAAATAAATAATGGCAGGTTGACAGCAGATTTTCAAGTTGTTTACACTCCGGTGTCAGGTGCTCCAACAACCACAACATATAACAATATTGCATTAACCGAATCGGGCACTTTAAACCTTGAAACTCTTATAGGCGCAAGTCTTGCATATGGTAAATACGAAGTTTCCATTTCGGCAGTACGCGACCGCATCTCTGTTAAATCGAATGTAACCGGCACAATTGGCGCCACACCATTATACACTTATAATTTGATCCGTCTGCCACAAACCGGCGAAATCTATCACGTACCAAACATTTTAAATTATAAAACAAAAGCCCCACTTTTTTAACTTCAAAACTAAAGAGTGGGCTTTTTGAAAAATTAAAAACTATAAAAAATAAATAATATGAAAACCAGATTAATTTTCTTAGGATTGACAGCAGGAATTCTTGGATTTTTCTCACAGGCAAATGCACAAGTTACTGCCGATCCGGCTCTTGGGTTTGTTTCAAAAGCAACTTCATCAATTGATACAGTAACCGTAGGTAGTATTATGCCTTATAGGGTAACTGGCGATATTAACTTTCACGCACTGAGAACTCAAGGTTTATTTGATTTCTCAAACTTCAACTGGAGTTTAACCGGAGGTACTGCCGGAACAAATTATCAGTTGCGTAACAACACAGGTAATGCAGCAACCACCCCTGGAGCTAAAGATACCGTAATAAGTGTTAACTGGTTATTAGCTGGTTCTTATAAAGTTAATGTACAAGAAGCTCCGGCTCCGGCTACAGGCATGCCAGCAATCAGCTGTACAGCAGGTACCGAAGAAATGGATGTACTTGTTGTTGCACGTCCAACCATAGGATGGCAATCAGCCAATACAGGCGGGTGTAATGTTGCAGGAACTTCAGTGAACATTCCTGTTAATCTGACTGGTACAGGTCAATACGAAGTAACTTATAAAATTGATTACACACCTCTTACCGGTGCTGCTTCAAACAAAGTTGCCTCAGGCACCAAAAGTTCCTGTTGGAAGTTACCAGCATGGTGCACAAACTGTAAATATGACATATGCAGTTCCTGCAGGCGAATATGGAGTTTATACTGTTACCATTGAAAATATCAGCGACCGAATATCCCGTAAATCCGGTGTAGCAACGCTTGCTACTGACAGACCTGCAGATACATTCAAGATTTACTCATATCCTGCTCCTGTAACTCAGCCAATTCAACATATTCGTAACTTGTAATTCATTAATTGAATTTGAATTATTGTACTCATCCAGTATGCTGATCTGAAAAGAATTATAATGAAGGTTAATCTAAATATCATTTCACTTATTTGCAGTATTCTAACCATGGTAACCACTATGGGTTGGGGGCAGGATTTGCCCTCCACCTGTGGTGGCAGCCGTGTTAGATACGGAGTAAGTGGTCAGCCTTCATCGATTTTGAATGGGAAGTAACCGGCGGAACTGTACTTAATAATTACAACGATTCGATTGATGTTGAATGGGAATTGACAGAAGGAATCAAAACATTAAAAGTAACCGAACATACGCAGGGAAATTGCGTTGCAACCCCGGTTTTTGCACATGTAATGATATCATCGTCGAAATTCGACATAGGGGATAAAATAGAAATTTGCGAAGGTGAAACGCATACTTTTATTCCTAATAAATTATTTACAGCCTACAAATGGAGCACCGGAGCAACCACTCCCGACATATCAGTAACAACTCCGGGAACTTATTGGCTTGAGGCTTCGGACGGCTCTGGTTGCAAAGGTATTGACAGTGCCGAATTGGTTGTTAATCCCACTTTAAAAATTGACCTGGGAAAAGACACTGCCTTATGCCCGGAACAAAAACTATTACTGGATGCAGGCACAAACGGAGCTAAATACCAATGGTCCACCAATGATATTGGTTCGATGCTTGAAATAGGAGACGGCAAACAAACCATTTGGGTAGATGTTACAACCGATAAAGGTTGTGTAACCCGCGACAGTATCAATATAGCCATTTGTGATTATGCAAACTGGATTAAAGACTTCGACATTCCAAACGCCTTTACACCTAACGGTGATAATGATAATGATACCTGGAAAATGGAATGGCTGAACTTTTTCCCACAAGCTACAATTGAAATTTTCGACCGTTGGGGCAGAATGGTATTCCGTAGTAAAGGGTTCCCATCAGAAGGATGGAATGGAAAATCGAATGGTAAGCCATTACCCATGGACTCTTATCATTACATAATCAACATCGAAAGCGGAGTTGAACCAATTGTTGGAAATGTTACCATTATCCGTTAATTCTCCCGGATTATTATAAGTATTCCTTTTAAATATAAATACACCCGAAAGATTCTCTTTTGGGATTTTTTTATTTATGGGGTTGTGTTTTTCTTAAACAGGCTTCCGGCTCAACGGCATAGTCATACACCGGGCCCCACCCCCTCCTCTTGGCAATTCGGAACCTTCAATTGTAATTACACATTTCTCATGATCCCTGGGATGCGTTTTATTATCTAAAACATCTACGGCTTTTATAATATTATAACCATTATTATTTAGTTCTTCCATTGTATAATGGTTTCGCTCATAACCAAGAACCTTTCCAGGGGCTATTGCAAAGAAATTGGCCCCGCTGTGCCATTGTTCCCGGTCCTGATATACAGAATCCCTTCTGCCTCCACAAAAAAGAGGTTTCAAATCCATTCCCAGAAATTTTAGTGCGGTAAGGATATTTTCGACATACCGAATCTTTTTCACCTCACCTTGATCAATATGTATATGAACAGTACTGAAGGTCGACGGAGCCAGTATCAGTGGCTCATAAACCATACATTCGTTATGATTTAACATAGTAAAAACCATGTCGAGGTGAATAAACGACTCTGGCTTAAAAGGCAACTCCTGTACTATAATATGGTATGGTTGTTTTCTTTCTTTGGCACACTCAATCAGGTAATCAATCCCCATCGAATTTGTGCGGGCTCCCATACCTGCAAGTAAAATATCGTGCCGGGCAACAATCAGGTCGCCACCTTCTATACAAGCTTTCCTTCTGTAATATTCCTTATTTGTAGGATTTGCAGGGTTTAACCCGAAAAGCGGATGCAATTCAAAAATGGATTCCATTATCAGCGACTCTCTTTCTCTAACCTTATTGGCCATTTTTGAAATGAAAATGCTATTTTGAATAGCTATGGCTGAGTCGCGGGTATAAAAGAAATTATGCAATGGCGGTAAAGCATATGGCTCTTTGGCGAGAAAACTTGTTAGTGTATTCTTTTTAACCGGAACGCCCTCAATAAGCTGACGTGCTAGCTGATCAGATGTTAAAGAATTTAGATAGGCTTTCAATTCATGCAGGACTTCCTCATTCCCCGAAATTTTTTCAATAAATTTACTTCGGCTTTGAGTATCCTGGAGTATTTCAGTAAATAATTTACCTACCTGAATGGTTTGTGTAACTTTTCGAAGCACACCATAAAACTGGCTATACTCTCGTAGCGCAACATTTAGATTAAGAATATCACTATATAATGCCCTCTGAGCTGTTTCGGGCGTCATATTCTCCACTTCGGGACCAGGGGTGTAACTACAACGGTGTTTAACTCACCAATTTCGGAATTTACATCTATAGGAAAAACTGATTGCATAGCCTAAAGGGAACGATGTGAATGATCACAAAATGGCATATTTCCAGACTTCCCGCACCTGCAAAGTTTGATTTCATCGGGAGTTTCAATAACATTCCCATTAAAGTCTTTGAGAATAAAATTGCCTTTAATTCTTAATGAAGCTCCGGGTTTAAAAGTAAATTCGGCTGCTGTTTTTTTTGGGTGTATTTTCCACGTTTAAAATTTTAGTTATCCCTGAAACCCAATTTTTCGGTGGGTTCCGTCACAAAATGGCATATTACTGGATGCACCGCACCTGCAAAATGAACTTATGGAATAAGTTTTATATTCTTTTCCTTCATTATCTTTCAGTGTAATTTTACCTGTAACAACAATGGGTCCGTCTTTCATAACCTGTATTTCAACAGGTTTTTCTTCTACCTGGGGAGCGTCTTTAATCCCCTCGGTCATTTCAGTTTCCAGGTCCTTGTTATACCTGTATGTTAATGCATCAGTGGGACAACGGTTAACTATATCTATTATCTTATCACTGGTAGACCCGCTCATATCCACCCAGGGACGTTTCCTGGGATTAAACACCTCATTTAATTGCGTATAACAAATAGTTGCATGGATACATTTTTTAGGTTTCCAGTACACCGTAATCTCACCATTGCTATATTGCCTGTCGTTTTTCGTCCATAAAACCCCTTAAAAATTAAAGTGCAAAAAATCTTAAGACTAAAAAAAGTTTTAGGAGCAACTCCATTTTTAGAG
The DNA here is from genome assembly GCA_012031335.1 of Bacteroidales bacterium. Next base: position 4,787 of record JAAUTT010000475.1, read on the forward strand.
TAAGCAGTCAAA
>JAAUTT010000476.1 GCA_012031335.1 Bacteroidales bacterium
TTTTACAATAGGATTGCTGCCCAGGTCCTGCGATCCGGCCGATCCTTCATTTTTTTGCACTGCAAAAAGTATATTGGTATCCTTATCCCAGAAAATAGAATAATCGTAAACACCAGCTTCTTTCAACAGCGCTTTCAATTCAGGCCAAAGAGCATTGTGTCTTTTTTCATATTCGGCTTCAAAGCCTGGCTTCAGGTACATTTTAAAAGCTTCCTTTTTCATATTAAAAATATTTTAGGTTTAGAAATGAAGGATATCTTATCTCTGAAAATTATAGACCTCGGGTTTTAATGTAGTTTTTTAATTCAGTTCCGATTAAACTCATGATTGCTTCTGTAATGGATTCACAGTTCACGGAGTTCTGGTATTATCCCTTTCAAAAAATATGGGATCTTTTATATTTTGTTCTTCGGGATAAAACTGGATGGCATTATCGTTCAGCCGTGGATGCCAGCTTTTCTTTAAAGCCAGAATTTCGGCGCCAGCCAGAAAAACGGGGCCATAGCCATGTGCAGCAAAAGGACTCACTGGTCGGAAATAATAAAATGCCGGGTCGAAACCCATGCCGGTACCTACGCAGGTTCCTTCCACCTGACCTTTATCGTTGATTTGAGTGCTCACAGCCGTCCAACCCAGGAACGCAGCAGGACCATATACCTTCCCGTCGATCCAGCCTTTGTTGATGGCGTGGGCGATACCATACACATATATTGCTGTGGCAGACGTTTCCAGGTAAGAATCGTTACGGTCGAGTAACTGATGCCAGAAACCTTTTGATGATTGCAAGGCTGCAATGCCCTTTATCTGCAGTTTCAGAAGGTTTAGAATTTCGGATCGGGAAGGATGAGATTCAGGTAAGGCATCCAAAACATCGCACAAGGTAAGCAAAGCCCATCCATTTGCTCTTGCCCAGAAGAAGGCCGGATGTTCGCTCATCCCCTCTACCCAGCCGTGCCGAAAGAGGTTTTTTTCGGGTACAAACATACGGGCAGCAAATTGTTTTACCTGCCTGGCAGCCTCGTTGTAATATTTCTGATCGCCTGTTATTTTACCCATATTAACAATGGCGGGTATACTCATATACATATCGTCGAGCCACAGGGTGTTTTTGTGAGGGCGGTTACGGGCAAAAGTGCCGTCGGCCAGACGATATTCGTGAAACATGATATAATTGATGTAATTGTCGATTAAAGGTTTTATAACGGTTAAATCCTTATTGGCAAGCGATGCTTTGATCATGGAGGCACAGATAGCTCCTGCATCATCGAGGGCATGAGGTTTGAGAACCTGGGTCATTAATCTGTCGGTTTTTCCCACCTCTTCCAGTTGTTTTTTGAAATATGGGGCTATGGTTCCCAGAAAGGTGAACCGCTCATTTACATAGTCGTTAAATTTTTTGTCGCCCGTTACCTCTGCCAACCGAAGCATGGCCGAATAGGTAACACCCCATTCGTAAGAGGTAAGCCTGAAATCTCCCTTTTTAAGTTGTGTAAACTTGTCTATCCTTTCAAAATCGGTTACTGGTGTGTTGGTTCTGGAATCTTCCAGTTGAGCAGGCGTTACCTTGTTCAGATAGGTAAACATACGGTCCAGCAGCATTTTAACATCAGCAGTATCGGGTACGCCATATGCAAACCCATAATCAGGTTTCAGCAGATGCAAAGGTGTAGTAACATCGTTGGCAGGAACAATAGTTTTCTCGGTTTTTTTATTTTTCGGATTGGCAGTTGCTGACTCAGTTTGCTGCGCCATAATTGACGAGCTGCAAAAGGCCAGAAGAAAAATCAATATTCTGTACATAAGAATTAATTAAGTTAGTAATTAACGGATGCTTACAAAAGCAAAAACATTGTTGCTGAGCTTCACCAGTTTTCAATTTTCAAATTTACAAACGGGTACAAATCATATGGTAAATATAGGACTTCGCTTTTTTCAACAAATGGAAAATAGTTCAAAAACCTGTAAATATTGTTACACTGTTTGTACAATATTCCATGATAATGGAAAATTCTCCATTCCATACGAATGATGGGAAGCTTATTTTTGGATTTTATATGATCATATTTAATTGTTAATATTCTTAGGATATGAAAAAAATATCAATTTTCCTGTTGTTTGTTTTTCCCCTTTTCGGATCTATCCTTGCTCAGGAACTACCATCCCGGAAAAATGTATTGGATAAACTGGTGCTTGTAAATGATTATTTTATGAAAAAGTATGCTGACTATACGTTGCCCTCGAATGTGGGACGGGAGCGACCCAGCAATATCTGGACAAGGGGAGTTTATTACGAGGGACTTATGGCTTTGCACGATATTTATCCCCGGATTGATTATTACGAATATGCAAACAAATGGGCAGAATTTCATAAATGGGACTACCGCAATGGACCTACCACCCGCAATGCCGACGATTATTGCGCCGGACAAACCTATATTGATCTGTACCGTTTGAGCGCCGATCCCGAAAAAATCCGAAGGTGAAGGCTAATCTTGATATGCTTGTAAATACTCCGCAAAAAGACGACTGGACCTGGATTGATGCCATTCAGATGGGAATGCCAGTTTTCGCCAAGCTGGGGCGTACGCTCAACGAACCCCTGTATTATGCTAAAATGTGGGATATGTACGAATTCACCCGGAATAAAATAGCAGGTAAAGGTTTGTTTAATACCACTGAAGGTTTGTGGTGGCGCGATGCCGATTTTTTACCCCCATATAAGGAACCTAACGGAAGAAACTGTTACTGGTCGCGCGGTAATGGTTGGGTGTATGCCGCGCTGGTAAGAGTTTTGGACGAAATTCCTGCCAATGAAAAACACCATAAGGATTATATAAAAGACTTCATTGCCATGAGTAAAGCCCTGAAAGCATGTCAGCGATCCGATGGATTCTGGAATGTTAGCCTTCACGACGAAAGCAACTTCGGCGGGAAGGAACTTTCGGGTACCGCCCTATTTGTTTATGGAATGGCCTGGGGCATTAATAACGGAATACTCAACCGCGCCGAATATTTACCTGCTGTGGTAAAAGCATGGAATGCAATGGTAAATGATGCTGTGCATGCCGACGGCTTTCTCGGATATTCACAGAGCACCGGTAAGGAACCCAAAGACGGACAACCCGTGACCTATGACAAGGTACCTAATTTTGAAGATTTTGGTACAGGATGCTTTTTACTTGCCGGAAGCGAAGTGTATAAGCTGAAATAATGGTTCTAAAAATTAGAATTATTGTCAAATTGCCTACGCTCACCCCTCAGTCCCCTGAAGGGGAAGCTCCAAACTCACAGTGGGTTGAAATTCTCCCCTTTTGGGGAGCCAGAGGGGTGCGGGAGAGGAAGGCAGAGTATTCTTATAGACACGAAATAGATAAACTCTTTGTTCTGCTGCTAAGCTTTTGGTTTCAGCTTTATAAGCTTTATCTGTTCTTTACTATTTGCTTTAGATGTGGCAACTACATAGATAATTCCTTTGCTGAACTGAAAGCTGGCAGGATGATATGATACATCCAAACCTTCCACATTAAAACCCGATCGACCCAGAAACTGACCTTTCATATCGTATGAATAGGCATGGAACTGATTGTTTATTTTTTCGGAATCTCTCAGATATTCAAAAAAGAGCAAATTTCCATCCGAATCAGTAATCAGATTGGAAAAATATGGCAGATGCTCAGGATAAAATTTTGGATCTTTAAGTACTTCCAACTGTTCCCTGCAATTTTTCATTACAGCAGCTTTCTGTTCACTTGTAAGACTTTTACCGTCTCTCGGAAGGTCCAGTCCGTTTTCCAGATGATCAAGAAATTCAATTCCCCTTTGTACGTATTCAATATATCCTCTTCAGTTAATTTCAGGGGAGTAATGTTGAGATTAAAACTGTTTAGCACAACGCCATCAGGGTCATATTCTGTTATTTTCCTGTTTCGGATGAAGCTACGATGAGATTCCCATTGATACTTGCCGTAATACGGGGACCCATCTCACGATCATACGACGAACTGAAGCCAATCATACCACGCCCGGGAATTTCCACGCGGATGCCTTTAAAATCAGGATTATAATTTCGGCTCAATATAAGCTTCTCTTGTCCGGTATTAAAGTCTTTGATGATTATAATGTCCTTGAGTGTTTTGCCAACAACAAAAGCCAAAATGGCAATTTTATTATTTCTTAAAGGAACTGTATGCAAGGGCATGTAATCGAGTTTAAGCATTTTAATAAAATTACCATTGAAATCGAAAAACTTCATCCGGCCATGAACATCGTTTGTGTAGAAATATTTATCATTAAAAATACCTTGTACCGAAGGATGCATAGGAAATTGATTTGCTTTTCCTCCATAGCGTCCTATTTTTTTTACGAAACTGCCGTTTGCATCGAATTTCCATATTTCGTGACGGTTATTCTGACTCACGAATAAAGATCCATCCGGAGCAACAATCAAATTTTTCCGTCTGAGTTTTTCAGGATCGTTCATGTTAAACAAGGTATCCCATGGAGTGGATTTTCCAAAATCGGATAATACCTCGAGTGTAATTACATCCTTTTTATAGAGGTCAGCTAATTTTTGGCTAAAACTGATGGTAACGGTTAACAGGTAAAAAAGTGCTATAGAAATTATAGTTTTCATATGTATAAAATTTTATGTTTAAGGTCAAATGGAATATCCATGATGCTTTGTTCATCTCTTTTGGTGATCATTACGGATCATGTACATTTCTATACGCAAGTTTAATGGTTAATTGAATGCTATTCTAAATTGGAGTATATAATTTCCCCGTCATTA
>JAAUTT010000477.1 GCA_012031335.1 Bacteroidales bacterium
AAAAATATAACAAACCGGTTGATAGGTGGATAAACCCAACTTCACGTTCGACTGACCAGTCCGCCCAGCCAATTTAGGATTTGCCACATTGACACCGGGGGAACAAAATATCCCTCAGCCGCTAACAGGCGGTCATAAGTAAAACGGGTTTGGGTAAGTTTTCGTAACTTAGTGGCAAAAACCAACGGCCTCGGTAGGCTGATAAAGTTCGGTTCCAAAATCCCGTTCTACTCATACCGCCAGCCCGTTAGCACCAAGGCGTACCGATTGGTTATACTGTATTGATAACGCTTTAAAACTGCCAAACCATCTCCGTAGCCACCATTTTACAAACCTGACTGGTTTATTTTGCCCCCACCCGCTTTACCGCCTTTAAGGGCGGTATTTAGGCAAGCCCTTTGAAACCCCAACGCACATTGCAGCACATGCCACAAACGCACAAAGCCCACGCACCAGGCCAATTTGTGGCAAGAGCTGCAATTTTCTCACACACCATTACAAAAAAGATAAAAAATGTTATTTGAAATAGAAAAACTTGGTATATATTTGTTACGTTATTAACCAAACCATTAATTATGAAAAAAGAACCAATACAAAAACACTTACCTGAATAGGTCAAAAATCAAAGGCATTTAGTTTCAAACGTTAGAGGTTTCATACATATCCTAATAAAATTAGGTATGTCTAAGCTTAAACTGTTTTTGAACTTATATTCATAATAATTAACCAATAAGAAAGGAGGGTTACTAAATCTTACAATGCTTAAGTAGGAATCAAGTGTTCTGAAACCAAATTGGATATTATTTTACCTAAGCATGGGTAAAGAAATGCTATTAGCCTAAATATGAAAAAAAACCTCATCCCTCAAAATGACAGCTAATCAAAATCGGGATGAGGGTTAACTATAATTATTAACATTCAAAAATAAACAAAATGAATCTAAAAAGTTCTGTTTTTAAAGTAATTGTCTCAACAATTGTAATAATGTCAGCGTGTTCTGATAAGAAAGTTTCTGAAAACACCTCAAATGTTGCTGATATGCATAGTAAGAATTATATTGATAGTATCTCTTTTGGAAGTATTTCTGAGGGATATATTTTAGTGAGCAGCACATCAGAGGTAGAAGTTTTAGAACGCTTAATTACAAATAGTGGCGAAGGTTTTAAAACCGCCTATAATTCTATGACACTAGACTTGTCTCAATTTGCCGATAATAACTATAAGTCTGCAAGTAGTGATTTTTGGCTAAGTGCATTAGATAATGACTCCATATCTGACGTAGCTGAAAACTATGTGTATAATTTAATAAATCTTTTTGAAACCTACGATTTTGAAATAAAACATCCGGATTTAAATCCAGATGACACAGCAGTGTATATGAAGAATTTTAAAGCTGATTGTTTTATTGAAATTAATAAACTAAAGAATGGTGTAATAAGCAGTAATGATTTAACAGCGCATGAGAAGGATTTAGTTTATGGTGTTCTTGTCTCAATTGAAGAGAACCTGGATGGTTTTTGTGATATGTGTTAAGTCTTCCTGATGATGACTTTAAAAGTGCAACCGGTTTGGGTAAAAAACTTAAAAAAGCGGTTAGAAAAGTTGGTTCGGTTGTTACAAGTACAGTAGGTGGTTTTTTTGAAGGCGCAGAAGCTGGACTTATTGCATGTGGAGACAATAGCATTATTTTAGGTTTTTCTTGTGCAATTACTGGTGCCGCTGTAGGAACCGTTTGGGGTGCAGGTCGCGGTATTTATTATTTGGTAAGTGGCAATTGCTACTGTGTTAAATGTTTAGGCGAATGTGCATGTAGTACAGGCGAATGTGAGTAAATGACAAATTAGATTACAGGGGGACAACATATGGGTTTTATGCGGAGTCGTAATTGAAATAAATTATGGTTAGTAACTATTTATAAATTAAGACTACTGAGCATAAAATTATTTGTTGTCCCCATAAAAAAATAAAAAATGAGAAGCTTTTTGTTTTTTCTTTTTTTTCCAATAGCCCTTTTGGGACAACCATTATGTAAAGATTTGAAAATTGGTTTTCTACAGACAGGTAACAATTCATTTTATAATATTTCACCTTTAAATCAGGTGTTAACCAATAGCGGTTATCCTGAAATAGAAGGGGTTGTTTATTCTTTTACATTTGATTTATCAATAAACTATAAACGATTCTTTATTACCTCATCAATTCATACAACTAACCAGCCTTTTTCATCGGAGACTGTGGGTTCAGAATTCAATTTTATCCTGGAAACTTAAGTTTCATTGACGTTGGCTATGGAGTTCTTAGTGTTAAAAACATTCAATTAGCCCCTATTTCAGATACTCAACAGTTGATGCTAAAGTAAACATTAAAAACAAGAATTTTGCTTCAGGGGATTTTAAGAACGCACTTAAAAACGATAATTCATATATATACAGTCAAAACGAGAAAGTTTCTTTATTAGGTTTGGGATTAAAATATACATATAGCATATTAGAAGGTGAACATTACGAGGTGCCTATTATTGGAAGAATATCATATAACTACGATATTAAAGAAAATCTTGACCCAATGTTAGATACTAAAGATTTTAATATTAACAACTTAGAGATTGGTATTGGGATTGGTTTTGTTTTCCGTAACATTTTTTAGAAAGTATGTTTTACAGTAAGTTTACTAAGTTTTTAATCTGTGTTTCAATGTTTTCATTAGGCTTCAAGCTTTCTGCTTTACCTATTGACAGTACAGATACCAGTAATAACCTGATTTTAAGTGTTGTTTTTTTTGATTTTCCATACCAGATTAGTTTTATTGAAAATCATTCAAAAGAACAAGGTTACCCAAAATCATTTATCTGTTCCTATGCAAACCCAAGCATGAAACAATCCCTAAGCGTAACTTCAAGTTTGTACAGCGCAGCGCATTTTGGTATCGACAGGCTTTTTAAGGTGCAACCAAAATACCGTGATACAAAAAGAAAAGCATTACATATGGCCTCAATATTACTTACTGATTATCTAATAACCTATATGCCAGGTGGGGATGCCTGGTTGCACGAGGAGTACCATCGTGCAGTACTCAACGATAATAATGTGAGTAGTTTTAATGGCATAAATAAATTCCCTATCGGTTCTGAATTCGTAAGCGTTAACGATTTAAAAGATGAAAATTTAATTCGTTTCAAGAAAGAAAGCCCTAAAGATTTTATTCGGATGCATGTTGCTGGCATAGAGGGGGAGTATCTTTTGATAGACAAACTACAGCAAAACAATTTTTTCTACGGTCTAAACATATCCCATGAATTACATTATTGGTTAGTTACACTAAATTCGATGTATTATGTACAGGCTTCTTCCGATCCTGAATATGTTGACGTTGACACAGACAGATTTAATGAAACAGAGAAGGAAGTAAAAGACAGAGATTTTACAGGGTACGATTTTTCTGCATGGGCCTACGATCTGCACAAACCCAACGAACCTTACGAACAAAGAGGGATTCATCCTCTGGGAAACGGGGTGGACAGGTATATAAAGACCAACGACCTGACCCAAGAACAATTAAGGTATTTGAAAAACAAGGGCGATTTCAAGCATTAAATTTTATTTCGCCTACGCTATTTTGGATAAAAAGTATTGATTTAGGAGATGAACTAAAATTCAATTTTTCGACCCGCCATCTACTCACTTCGTTTGGAAATGATATAGCTTTAAACTTTTGGATTAAAAAAGGAACTTCTAATTATGCAATTAGTTTTCACAACTTTAACAATCATAAAAGTTATTTTCCTGCTATTGAGTTTAGTCGTTTGGATTATCGGTTAAAGTATTATAAAAAGCCAATTAGCATTACAACTCGTTTTTTAGTTGGTATGCAACCAAAGGATCAAGATTTCTACACTTCAAAAGGGGCATTTTTAGGGGTGCTTGAAACCAAAGTTGATTTTAGAAAAGAATCTGTATTTCAGCCTTTTGTTGAATTTGGCGTAAAGACCAAAGGATGGGTAGCGGGCAACGAACTTGTGGGGAGGGCAATAAATTTTAATTGTGGGACATCGTTTTATTTTTAACCCACGCTATTTGCAGCATTTCTTGGAAGCCCCGCAAAGCCAATACACGGCCAAGGCTTCCTATAAAAGCCGCAAATGCCCACCCGATACCCGCCTTTATGGGCGGGTTTAGGATTGCCACCCAAGCAAAATAAACGTACCCCGTAGCATGCTGATTTTTTAGTTTTGACAGTAAGGTAAATCATGGTCATCATCACTTTGACACAGCAGGAAGTTCTCAAACAGGATCGCCCAAGTGCTAACATGCGGTCATAAAACATTTGGGTTTTGGTGGTTATTCGGGCTTTTATTCTCGCATCAGCTTTTGCAACGGTTGATACGGATGCAGCTTCGAACTCCCAAACGATTTCATACCGCTGCCCGTTATGCGCAAGCGGTTCGGTAAGTTGGCCGTCAATAATTTAAAACGTTTTGATTCGATATCGGCACCTTTATTGGCCGTTGCTTTTTGCATGTGGCCTGTGCATTTTTGGGTTGCTTGGTCACAAACGGATTACGGAGTTAAACAAAGTTTTTGTTTCGCATACTGACAATACTCGAAAATCCTGACCCATAATAATTTATGATTTTTTATTGCACGCCTACCCATTGATTAATAATGGTCTTTTTAGGTGCGCAAAGGTATTTTTCAGTAAATGGGCAGCAATAATTCCAAGGTCAACCTGACAGGGTATAGGTAAATGGGTATTTCCACAGATCAATGGATTTATTGTGGATACCATGT